>DKYL01000059.1:448-7225 GCA_002493325.1 Ruminococcaceae bacterium UBA7101 | reverse complement strand
CAATGGCACCTGCTGCGGCAAGGACTATTAGCGACTTTCTAAAGGACAGCGAGAGTGCACCTTCGGACTATGATTTGATTTTAACTGGTGACTTAGGTTATACAGGCAGTGAACTGCTTTATGAAATACTTGAAAAGGAGCAGAGCATTGATATTCGTGCCTATCACAATGACTGCGGTAAAATGATTTTTAATCTCGAGGAGCAGGATGTTAATTCAGGCGGTTCAGGCTGCGGCTGCAGTGCGTCGGTTTTATGCTCGCATATTATTAAGAATATGAAAAAGGGCAGGCTGAAAAAGGTTTTATTTGTGGCTACGGGTGCTTTAATGTCGCCGACTTCAAGCAAACAGGGAAATACGATTCCCGGCATTGCCCATGCTGTTCTGCTGGAGGTGTAGTATGAAAAATTTTAACAGTGTAAAGCTTTTATCGTCATTCAGAGAGATTTCAAACGTGCTTGAAATTGTGTCAATAGCGATTAAAATATTTGCTTTTGTGCTTGTTGTTCTTCAGGGCGTTTTGTTGATAAGAGACAGCAAAATCAATAAAATATGATTCGGAAAAACACAGAAAAATTTTTCTGTGTTTTTTGTATGTGGACATTTATTTATGTGTGTGGTATCATAAAAAAAGAAAAGTCAGATTGATATTGCAGGCAGTGATATATGAATTTAGGTGAAATTATGTTTGTTTCTGAATATTGCGAAGTGAATTATAATGCGGAATTTAAT
Organism: Ruminococcaceae bacterium UBA7101; assembly: GCA_002493325.1. Lineage (GTDB taxonomy): Bacteria > Bacillota > Clostridia > Oscillospirales > Acutalibacteraceae > Eubacterium_R. The sequence continues at coordinate 6,494 of DKYL01000059.1, read as the reverse complement.
ACAAAGGGTAAAATTGAATTTAAGTATATTTATAGTTTGCAGAACATAAAAGATAAGTGAATTATTTATTATAAGGAGAATGTTTATGAGTAAAAAATTAAATGTTATTATTGAAAGATGCCCGAAAAATCATAAGTGCCCTGCAATGGCAATGTGCCCTGTGGGCGCAATAAGTCAGAGCGGATTTGATGCTCCTGTTATTGATGAAAGCAAATGTATAAAATGCGGTAAATGCTCTAATTTCTGCCCTAAAAAAGCATTGGTTTTGGAATAACAGTTACATAATTAAAAAAGACGTGGATTTCCACGTCTTTTTTATGTTTGGGTATTAAAATGCTTCCGATATTATATTTCTTATATCCTCTTCGGCTTTTTGTATTTCAAAGAAAAATTCCTTTGAGGATACACGCAGTGCACCGCCCTCTAATATAATAAGCTGTTCGAGTGCATCTGAGGTAACCACTCTGACCTTATTATTTTTTGCCAGCTTGTGTGACACCTTTTCAATATACATATCTGCCGTTTCTGCCTCTTTGGTATAAACAATATTGATGTTGTTTATTTTTTCGACCTCTCTTGCATTGCCTTTGACCTTATAAGCATCAAACACGAGAATGACCTCGCATTTTTTATAGCCCTGGTAGTTGCAGAGAATATTTATCAGCGTATTTCTTGCACCGTCGATATTGTCCTTAGCAAGCTCTTTGAGGTTGTCCCAGGAAAAAATCACATTATATCCGTCAATGAGAAGGTATTCGGTACCGCTGTATTTTGGTGCACGGACTGATTTGTATTTTTTGCTTTCATTTTTTTCACTGCTTTTTGTAAAGGTGAAATGATTTTGATTGGGATGATTTGAGCGTTTTTTTATTGGTCCGTAGGTCTGCTCGAAAATCTGCATAAGCTCTTTGTCAAGGGCAAAAAAATTGTCTTTATCCTTACATTTTGACAATGTTATTTTGGAATTTTCGGCATATTGACTCTTAGGGGCTGACAATGCACTCGGCAGATGCATATGGCTTTTGACCTCGTTCCATTTTACATTATAGCCTGCACCGTGTGAGCAGAAAATGGAATCGCAGGGATTGTCGGTATCACCGTCACAGTTATAGCCCATTTCCTCTATAACCTCATCAGCATTGTGGCAGGGCTCATAGCCTTTCAGTGTACAGATAAGTCTGCCCTTTCCGTGGGTGTACTGCACAACCTCTCTTGAATAATCGTACATTGTTGAAACCGGGGCAGTGCCGCAGATAACAGAGAAATCGCCCATGGTTTCAGGTGTATTGAAAGTTCCGTACATTCGTTGAATATCTGTTATGGCTCTGCCGATATTTTCTGTAGGTACTTCCAGAGTGTATTCATAAATCGGTTCAAGCAGAATGGAATTTGCCGAACGCAGACCCTGCCTTACTGCACGGTAGGTTGCCTGTCTGAAATCCCCGCCCTCGGTATGCTTGGCGTGGGCTTTTCCTGATACAAGGGTAATTTCCATATCTGTAATAGGTGAGCCGGTCAGAACACCAATATGTGTTTTTTCATACAGATGTGTCAGTATAAGCCTTTGCCAGTTTTTGTCAAGCAAATCTTCTTTGCAGTCGGTTCTGAATACAATTCCGCTGTCACGCTTGGCGGGCTTCATAAGCAGATGCACCTCAGCATAATGCCTCAGCGGTTCAAAATGACCGATACCTTCAACTGTATCAGCTATGGTTTCCTTGTATATTATATTTCCTTTGCCGAAGGAGGCATTTATTCCAAAACGCTCGGCAATTATGGTTTCCAGTATTTCAAGCTGAATATCACCCATTAACTGTACCTGGATTTCACCAAACCGTTCATTCCATACAACCTTTAGCTGAGGGTCTTCAGCTTCAAGTATTTTCATTTTTTCAAGTGCGGTGTGTGCATCAATAGTATCAGGCAGTTCAAGATGATAGGTCAGTACAGGCTCAAGAACAGGCATACCTGTGCTCGCTTCAGCTCCGAGTCCGTCACCGGGTCTTGTAAATGTGATACCTGTGACTGCACATACTACCCCTGCTGCTGCCTCATCAATCGCGGTGAATTTGTCCCCTGAGTATATTCGTATTTGATTTACCTTTTCAGAATTTTCATTTTTAGCAGATTTGAGTATTTCCTTTACCTTAAGGCTGCCGCCTGTTACTTTCAGAAATGTAAGCCGCTGCCCCTTGTCTTCGGAAATCTTATACACCTTGCCTGCAAATTCACTGCCGTATTCAGGCATTTGCGTATAGGAATAAAGACATTCCAAAAATTCCTCCACACCATTTAGTTTGAGTGCAGAGCCGAACATACAGGGGAATATTTTTCTTTGATAAATACAGGCGATAATATCTTTTTTATTTATCTGTTCATTTTCATAATACTGATTTAACAGCTTTTCATCACAAAGGGCGATGCTTTCATAAAATTCTGAATTGCTGCTACTGCCAAAGTCAATGCATCCGTCGCTGAATTTTGTTTTCAGCTCGGTTAATACACGTGCTTTATCGGCACTGTCCAGATCCATTTTATTTATGAAGATAAAGCAGGGGACATTGTATTTTGCAAGAAGCTTCCACAGGGTTTGCGTATGGCTCTGAATACCGTCTGATGCGCTTATAACGAGAACAGCGTAATCGAGAACCTGAAGTGTTCGTTCCGTTTCAGCAGAAAAATCAACGTGCCCGGGTGTGTCAAGCAGGGTGAATTCCGTATCGTTATATCGAAAAACTGCCTGCTTTGAAAAGATGGTTATTCCACGGTCACGCTCAAGGGAGAATGTGTCTAAAAATGAATTCTTGTGGTCAACTCTGCCAAGCCTGCTTATGCTGCCTGATTGGTACAGCAATGCTTCTGAAAGTGTGGTTTTCCCTGAGTCAACGTGTGCCAGAATGCCGATAACAATTTTTTTCATTTTTTCACCACGCTTAAACAATTTTATATATCATATCATATTGCGTGGTGATTGTAAAATGATATTATTCGTTGAATTGTATTGCAGATTATGTTAAAATCAAAATGAAAGTATTTATATGGAGGGAGATTTTATGAAAAAAATAAAAGTATTACCGGCAGTGCTGTGTCTGTTGCTGATGTTAACATGTTTATTCGGCTGTTCGCATAAAACAAATTCAACGCCTGTTAATCCTGGGGATTTTAGAGTTACGGCATATGTTGTGTCAGACAGATTGAATGAAACCTTTGATGCTTCAAATTTGGATAAGGTTACTGATGTTATTCTTTTTGGTAATGCAACATATGATGAACAGGGAAACGTAAATCTTTCAGATACCTTTGGTGCGGATGTAGAATTTTTAAAACATCTGATTACCGACCAGAGATTATATTTGAATATTCTTGGTCCGGCATCACAGTCGCAGTCAGATGATTGGAATGAACAGATGTATGACCTTGCTGACAGAAATACTTTTGCTTTTGAAAGCGGTGTGCTTGAAGCAGGTATAAAGGATGTGCTTGAAGAATATGGATTTGACGGTGTTGTATTTGATTATGAATTCCCGTTAAGAAAAAAGGATTGGAAGTCATTTGATAAATTTATTGTCAGTCTTGATAATGTGCTGGGTGATGATTATAAAATAGGCATGTCAATGGTTGGCTGGAATTTAAAGCAATCGCGTGAAGCAATAGAGGCTGTTGACTTTTTTGAAATAATGAGCTATGACCTTTGGGATGACGATGGAAATCACGCAACAATTGATATTGCAAAGGATGATATTAAACAGTTTGAGAAAAAGGGATATGATAAAGCAAAGCTTGATTTGGGCTTGCCGTTCTATGCCCGTCCTACAACTAAGGATGCTTATTGGTATGATTATAAAGATTATTGTAATTTTTTAGATGAAAATGGTCTTTATGATGATTCCGAAACGGGGCTTACTTTTTCATTTAACACATATGACGTTATAAAAGAAAAGACGGAGATAGCAATTGAAAGCGGATTAGGCGGAATGATGGTTTGGCATTATTCCTGTGATACTTCTGCTGATAATGAAAAGTCACTTTTTAATGCTATTGACAGTGCAAAGCAGGAAGCCTGCAAATAAGATTTTAAATATTATATTGTAAAAAATCAAAACCACCCGTTTAACGGGTGGTTTTGATTAAGAATATCTTTTATAAATATCACATTTGTTATAATTTGTACCATTATAATCTGTGCAATAATTATCATGCTTTGCTTCGCTAACACAATTCTGACATAAATCACAATAATAATTACCGCTTTTATATTGGTAATGCGGACAGTCCATGTTTTTCTCCTTTCTTTAATCATTATAAGGGGTGTTTTCAACACCCTCATTATTCAGTTTTTCAACCCATCTATCGAGTGGGGCTTTGAACAGCTTGTGAAACCAATTTTGATTTCCAAAAAGTTTTACCACAATCGGGCTTGTTGCATAATAGATTTTGATAAACAGTCTGCCGAATGGATTTTGTGCAAGCATATAATCTCTGTATCTTCTCAATGTCCATACAGGAGGACAGTCATATGAACCGTATACACAGGTAGCAACGTAACATCCACCGGATGACTCAGATGGGGTTGAGTTTGAGGCGGTATTAAAAGTTGTATTATTCTTTTGATATGTTTGTTTGATGTTTATACCGCCGTCAGTATGTTTATTTGCATGTTTTTCTATTTTTGCTTTATAATAAAATCTTGAATGGTATACACCTTTTTCGGCTTGTCTTATGATTTCTTCCTGTGAAATAGAAGAAAATACTTTAAAGTCAAAAGCAGACCTGCCTGCATTACCTCTCAGTTGTTCAATGAATTTTTCGGCATTGCTGAAATGTTGCTTTGCTGCATTAATATCTCTACTGTATATATGTCCTTCGGCAACCATTATGCCTAACAGCCAGCTTGCCTCAGGGCTGCCTTTGGCTGCCCAGTTTTCTACTATATCAAGCAGATTGTCTATCTGCTCATTTGTCATACTGTCATATCCTGTTAGCTTATAAACTTCCAGAATACTTAAATATGATATTAATTCAGGATATAATTGGTCTTTGGGAACCTGAGATAGAATTTCATACGCGTCTTTATATTTTCCCCTATATATGTAAAGCTTTGCTAATGCTCCGGCACCGCAGCGCAGTCCTTCCGCAGATAGAGAATTATTTGGGTTTTGTCGGTATGCATTTAAGCTTATTGAAAAATCAAGCTTTGCATATTTTTCAATTTCATTGTAATATCCGTCAGCATTTTGGGCGAGCATGCAATCTATAAGTGAGCCATCAACAGGGGGAAACATAGAATTTTCTCCCATGAATTCATCAATATCCGCTCTGCATTTTAAAGCTAATTTCAAAACTTCAGGATTTGAAGCATAACCGCAATCTACATATTTTGTTAAAACATCTTGGTAGGCTATCACAGCACCTGATTTATCTATTGGTACTCCGCCTTTACTTTTTTCATATTCTTCAATATCCTCGGCAATCATTTCATAGCAGGCAATATATTTTTCAAATTCTTTTTTATTTAGAGCATCATCGCCTATTTTTCTTAATTTTTGTGCAATCTCATGATTCATATGTGTTGCTTTGTTATTTCCTGTTTCCTGACGGATTTGCTTTTTTAACTCATTAAACATAGTATTCTTTCCTCATCTCTATCTGATTATGTTACATAATGTAACATAATTATTGTAACAAAATGTTACAATAAAGTCAAGAGGTGATTGCCTTGATTGGATTAAAAATTATTCGCAAACAAAAAGGTCTTAATCAACAAAAGGTTGCTATGGATTTGAATATTAGCAGAGAAGCACTTTCTCATTATGAAAACGGAAAAAGGGAACCCTCTTTAAGTCTTTTGCTGAAAATGTCCGACTATTTCAATGTGTCAATTAATTATTTAATTACCGGAAAAGAATTTGTGAAGAATATATAATTAAGCGTCCGACTGCATATTGGACGCTGTTTTTATTGTGTAAAGGTGAAGGCGATTTACTGTGGTTAACAAAAAAGGCTGAAAGAATTTCTTTCAGCCTTTCAGCTTGTCGAAAAAGCATAG
>DKYL01000059.1:0-144 GCA_002493325.1 Ruminococcaceae bacterium UBA7101 | reverse complement strand
TAGCATTTGCTATGCTTTTTGTCAAATATATGGTAAAATATATTTGGTGATGAAGGATGATAGAAAAACACAGAGGAAATCGGGAGCAGGTAGAAATATTCAGTATAGAGGAATTTGTGTCGGCAAATCATTTGTTGCGGAAAA
>DKYL01000052.1:815-5376 GCA_002493325.1 Ruminococcaceae bacterium UBA7101 | reverse complement strand
TTGCAAGAAATTTCAAATTTTTTAAAAAAATTTTTTAACATAATTATTTTGTTGAATAAGTTTGTGACAGAATTAACAATTTGTATGAAATCAAGAAAAAATTTACACAAAATCATTGTGATTTTTTTATCATTTTTATAACAAATGCAGAATTTACACTAAAAATATTGCATTTTGAAATGAACAATATTATTATAATGACAACATATTGTTAAATAATTAACAATTGATTTTATGGAGGAACTGATATGTCAAGAGAAATTATAGACAGTGTTGAAAAGCTTGAAGCAGAGCTTGCAAAAATCCGCAAGGCTCAGAAAGAATTTTCAACCTATACACAGGAGCAGGTTGACAGGATTTTTCTTGCTGCCGCTAAAGCTGCCAATATGGCACGTATTCCCCTTGCTAAAATGGCAGTTGAGGAAACAGGCATGGGTGTTGTCGAGGACAAAATCATCAAAAACCACTATGCTGCCGAATACATTTATAATAAGTACAAGGACACCAAAACCTGCGGTGTAATTGAAGAGGATAAGGCATACGGCACAATGAAAATCGCTGACCCTATCGGCGTTATTGCTGCTGTTATTCCCACAACCAACCCAACATCAACAGCAATATTCAAAACCCTTCTTGCCCTCAAGACAAGAAACGGTATCATTATATCCCCTCATCCAAGAGCTAAGCAATCCACAGCAGCCGCTGCAAAGATTGTTCTTGACGCTGCTGTTGAGGCAGGTGCTCCCGAAGGCATTATTTCCTGGATTGATGCACCGTCACTTGAAATGACAAACCTTGTTATGAAAGAGGCTGATATTATCCTCGCTACAGGCGGACCCGGTATGGTTAAGGCTGCTTATTCAAGCGGTAAGCCTGCACTCGGTGTTGGCGCAGGCAACACACCTGCAATCATTGATGAAACTGCTGATATTTTAAAAGCCGTTAACTCAATCATTCATTCAAAGACATTTGACAATGGTATGATTTGTGCTTCCGAGCAGTCCTGCATTGTTGACAAAAAGATTTACAAAACAGTACGCAAGGAATTTGAGGACAGAGGCTGTTATTTCTTAAAGGATGACGAGATTGAAAAGGTAAGAAAAACAATCATCATCAACGGTGCACTCAACGCAAAAATTGTTGGACAGAAGCCTGTTACAATTGCTGCACTTGCAGGCGTTGAAGTACCTGAGAAAACCAAAATCCTTATCGGTGAGGTTGAGAGTGTTGACATCAGCGAGGAGTTCGCTCACGAAAAGCTTTCACCTGTTCTTGCTATGTATAAGAGCGAAAACTTTGAGGATGCACTGAACAAGGCTGAGCAGCTTGTTGCTGACGGCGGTTACGGTCACACATCTTCCATTTATCTTAACGAAACCACCGAGAGAGAAAAGATTAACACCTTCGCTGCAAGAATGAAGACCTGCCGTATTCTTGTTAACACACCATCATCACACGGCGGTATCGGTGATCTTTACAACTTCAATCTTGCACCGTCACTCACACTGGGCTGCGGCTCATGGGGCGGTAACTCTGTATCTGAAAACGTTGGTGTCAAGCACCTTCTGAATATCAAAACCGTTGCAGAAAGAAGGGAAAATATGCTTTGGTTCAGAGCACCTGAAAAGGTTTATATCAAAAAAGGCTGTCTGCCTGTTGCTCTTGATGAGCTCGGCACAGTTATGGGCAAGAAAAAGGTATTCATTGTAACTGACTCATTCCTTTACAACAACGGTTACACAAAGCCGATTACCGATAAGCTCGATTCAATGGGCATTGTTCATTCAACGTACTTTAATGTTGCACCGGACCCGACACTTGCTTGTGCTAAGGAAGGTGTTGCACAGATCAATGCATTCCAGCCTGACTGCATTATCGCAGTAGGCGGCGGCTCTGCAATGGACGCAGCTAAGATTATGTGGGTACTTTATGAGCACCCTGAAGCTGATTTCTTTGATATGGCAATGCGTTTTATGGATATCCGCAAGAGAGTTTACACATTCCCAAAAATGGGTGAAAAGGCTTACTTCATTGCTATCCCGACATCTGCAGGTACAGGCTCAGAGGTTACACCTTTCGCAGTAATCACGGATGAAAAAACAGGCACAAAGTATCCCCTTGCTGACTACGAGCTTATGCCGAATATGGCAATTGTTGATGCTGACCTTCATATGAATGCACCAAAGGGCTTAACCTCAGCATCAGGTATTGACGCTGTTACACACGCACTTGAGGCATATGCTTCTATGATGGCAACAGAATACACTGACGGTCTTGCCATCGAGGCACTCAAGAATATTTTTGAATATCTTCCAAGAGCATATGACAACGGTCCTAACGACCCTGTTGCAAGAGAAAAAATGGCTAACGCTGCAACTATGGCAGGTATGGCATTTGCAAATGCTTTCCTCGGTGTGTGCCACTCCATGGCTCATAAGCTTGGTGCTTTCCACCACCTTCCACATGGTGTAGCCAATGCACTTATGATTAACTATGTACTTGAGTTCAATGCCGCAGAGGTACCGACAAAGATGGGTACTTTCAGCCAGTATGACTATCCGAAGACACTTGCACGCTATGCTCAGGTTGCTGATGCTTTAGGCGTTAAGGGCAAAACCGACGAGGATAAACTCAAGGGTCTTATGAAGAAAATTGACGAGCTTAAAGAATATTGCGGCATCAAAAAGAGCATTAAGGAATACGGCGTTGACGAGCAGTATTTCCTTGACACCCTTGATGATATGGTTGAACAGGCATTCGACGACCAGTGCACAGGTGCGAACCCAAGACTTCCGCTTATGAGCGAAATCAAGGATATGTACCTTCGTGCATACTACGGCGAATAATCCACTTGAATAAGACGCATTATTCATTTATAATATATAGGGGGTGTCTTTATGGCAACTATTATTGAAAAACAGGATCACAAAGTAATTTATCGTGACGGTGACAAGCTCATAAAGGAGTTTGATAATACCTTCACCAAGGCAGAGGTTTTGAATGAAGCCCTGAACAATGCAAGAGTTGAGGAAACAGGACTTAAAATTCCAAAGCTTCTTGATGTTAAAAAGACAGAAAACGGCTGGGCTATCACAAGAGAATATATCGAAGGTGAAACCCTGTCGGATTTAATGAAGAAAAATCCTGAAAAGGCTGACGAATATCTTGAGAAGTTCGTTGACCTTCAGCTTGAAATCCATGCAAAGAAAGCACCGCATCTCAACAAAATCAAGGATAAGATGCACGCAAAAATCAGTGCATCAGGCTATGATGCAACCATCCGTTTTGATTTGCACAACAGACTTGAGGGTATGAAAAAGCATACCAAGGTGCTCCACGGTGATTTCTGTCCTGCCAACGTGTTGGTTACACCTGACGGTGAATACTACATCATTGACTGGTCACACGCTACACAGGGCAACGCATCAGCAGACGCTGCAAGAACCTATCTTGTTTTCACTCTGCAGGGAAAAAAGGACGAGGCAGAAAAGTATCTTGATTTATTCTGCAAAAAGGCTGATATTCCAAAGCAGCTTGTATGGCAGTGGATGCCGATTGTTGCCTGCAGTCAGAGCACTAAGAATATTGAAAGCGAAAAAGAATTGCTTGATTCATGGGTTAACGTATTCGACTTCCAGTAAAACAAATAAAAAACGCAAAAGCCAAGCTTTTGCGTTTTTTATTTGTACTAATCCTTTTTCTTTCTTTTTGCTTTTGGCATTTTGTTGAGTGCATCAATTGCCTCCTTGGACATAGGAATAAGCACAATCAGATTGAATATGGTCATCAATCCTATACCGACATCACCCAAATCCCACACAACTGTATACGCCTGCAGTCCACCGATAAAGAGCATAACAAGTGCAAGAATTTTATAAAGCGTCTGCCAGCTCCACTTGTCACCAAACAGATAAGAAACATTTGAACGTGCATAGAACAATATACCGAGGAAGGTTGAAAAGCTGAACAATGCAAGGATTACCGCCACAAATATAGTACCGAAACTGCCAAGGTGATAATTCATAGCCGCCTGTAAAAGAGCCATACCCTCAAGTCCGTCTGTAATGTTCTGCGGAACTAAAAGCATAATCATTGCAGTACAGGTACAAATTACGATGGTATCAATAATTACGCCAAGTGACTGCACCATACCAACTGCTGCAGGTGATTTGCCCTCTGCCGCTGCTGCTGCACAGGGTGCTGAACCCGAGCCAGCTTCATTTGAAAACAGCCCCCTCTTTACTCCATTCATCAAAACAGCACCAAAACCGCCGCCTGCTATCTGCTTAATACCAAAGGCTTCCTTAAAAATTCGTTCAAACACACTCGGAAGCAATTCAATATTTTTAAGAATAATAAAAATTGTAATTACAAAATACAGCACTGCCATAATCGGCACAATAACATCAAGGAATTTGACTGTTGCATTTTTACGAAGAACAATGACTGCCGCAAGAATAACAAGCACTATTGTGGTATAAATCGGTTTAACCGAAAATGCATTGTCAAATGCAGAGGTTACGGAATTGCTGATAACCTGACTGATACCGCACCAGCAGAT
>DKYL01000052.1:0-528 GCA_002493325.1 Ruminococcaceae bacterium UBA7101 | reverse complement strand
CTGACTGATACCGCACCAGCAGATAAGACCTGATATGGCAAAAAGCACCGCAATCACAGAGCGCTTTATTTTTTTGCCCCTTTTCTGTTCAACAAAATCGTGTATGTAATAGGCAGGTCCGCCGTGATAGCCTCCGTAAAGCGGATCCTTCTTTTTATGCATCTGGGCAAGCGTGCCTTCCACAAAGGCTGTTGATGCACCAAGGAATGCAGACACCCACATCCAGAACACAGCACCTGCACCACCCACGGAAAGTGCAGCAACCACACCTACAAGATTACCCATACCGACTCTTGTGGCAGTTGAAACAATGAGCGTCTGAAAGGTCGAAAGACTGCTTTTGTTTTCATTTTTCTCTCCGAGAGCCTTAACCATTGCAGGGAATTTTCTAATCGGCAGAAATTTCGTTCTTATAGTAAAGAATATTCCTGTCGGAATAAGCAGAATTACCAGAAGAGGTATACCGATGCTGTCACCGCCCGACAAAGGTATTGTTACTAAATCTCCCCACAGAAAGCTGTAAACAGC
>DKYL01000022.1 GCA_002493325.1 Ruminococcaceae bacterium UBA7101 | reverse complement strand
ATTATTCCATATTATATATAATAAAACATTATATTCCATTTTACAAGCAGTTAAGCAATAATTTGTGAAAAACAGAGAGATTTATATATGGATAAATACATTTTATATATTGTATGATGTCAGACAACCTATTGACATTTCAATAGCCGTTGTGTTATTATGGGTTAAAAGAGGTGATACTATGAGCAAGCTTGCAGACAATACTGCACAGCGTATCGTTGAAATGATAGAAAATGAAAGCAGATTTGCAGTGGGCGATAAGCTCCCCAATGAGGTTGAGCTTTCTGCAGAGCTGGGGGTAAGCCGTTCAACGCTGAGGGAGGCAATAAGAATTCTCACAACCAGCGGACTGCTTGAAATCCGCCGCGGCAAGGGCACCTTCGTTACTGCAAAAACCATTGTTGACTACAGCGAAATTAATGATATATCATCAGGACTGGATGACTTGTTTGAGATGCGTCTGATGTTTGAACCTGACTGTGCCTACCTTGCGGCACAGCGTGCAACTGACGAGGAAATTGATATCATTTGCTATTACGGCGAGGAAATCGAAAAGAAGATTTTAAGCGGTGAGGACCGCACCTTTGAGGAACAGAAATTTCACGAAAGTATTGCGAATGCTACACATAACGCATTTGTAAAGCAGTTTATTCCTATTATTTTCAATGCCATAAAAAAAGGCGTGATTGTTCTGACAAAGGACCAGGACGTCAGTGAGGATAATATGAAGGATGACCGGCTGATTATGGAGTTTCTGAAAAAAAGAAATCCCGACGGCGCACGCACGGCAATGAGGCTGCACATTATTCACGCAATTGAAATGCTTAAAAAAAATAATTAAATTCACTATTGACATTAGACAACTAACGCTATATAATGAAAATTGTTAAAAACACAATCGTGTTGACGGACAACCCGATTGCAAAAAATATATTTTTTATTTACGGAGGAAATTAAAATGGCAGAAGCAAAGATTTTTTATGAATCAGACTGTAATCTTGATGTACTTTCAGGCAAAACAGTTGCTATTATCGGTTTTGGCTCACAGGGTCACGCTCATGCACTTAACCTGCACGAGAGCGGTGTTGATGTAATTGTTGGTCTTTATGAGGGCTCAAAGTCATGGAAGCACGTTGAGGAGCTTGGTCTTAAGGTTATGACAACTGCTGAAGCTACAAAGGCTGCAGATGTTATTATGATTCTTACACCTGATGAGAAGCAGGCTGCAATCTACAAGAGCGATATCGAACCAAACCTTACTGAGGGCAAGGCTCTTGCATTTGCACACGGCTTTAACATTCACTTCAAGCAGATCGTACCTCCATCATTCGTTGATGTATTTATGATTGCTCCTAAGGGACCTGGTCACACTGTACGTTCAGAGTACAAAGAGGGCAAAGGTGTTCCTTGTCTTGTTGCTGTATATCAGGATGCAACAGGTCATTGCCTTGATACAGCACTTGCTTACGGTGCAGGTATCGGCGGTGCTCGTGCAGCTATTCTTGAAACAACCTTCAAGTGCGAAACAGAAACTGACCTCTTCGGTGAGCAGGCTGTTCTTTGCGGCGGTGTTACCGCTCTTATGAAGGCTGGTTTTGAAACTCTTGTTGAGGCTGGCTATGACCCAAGAAATGCTTACTTTGAGTGTATCCACGAGATGAAGCTTATTGTTGACCTTATCTACAACGGCGGCTTTGCAAAGATGAGATATTCAATTTCAAACACTGCTGAGTTTGGTGATTATGAAACAGGTAAGAGACTTATCACTGATGAAACAAAGAAGGAAATGAAGAAGGTTCTTGAAGAGATTCAGGACGGTACATTTGCTTCTAAGTTCATCACAGAAAGCAACAACGGCTGGGCACACTTCAAGGCTAAGAGAGCACTTGAGGCTGAGCATCAGCTTGAGGAAGTCGGCGAAGGCATCCGTGCTATGTACAGCTGGAATGGTGAAGATAAGTACGCTGAGAAATAATATTGTATAAAATTACGGTAAAGATTTCGTTGTGAATCTTTACCGTTTTTTTCTTTTTATTCTTTATTTTTACATTTGATAATGATATAATGGCGTTACAGTTATTTTCGGAGTTCAATGTAATATGAAAACTAAAATTTTAAATTTTGCTAAAAAACACCTTTTTATTTTATTTTTGTTGAGAAAGGTAATTATTTTTATAAACAGAATTAAATATTTACCGCACTATATTTTTGAAAAAACAGACAGTAAAACCATTCTGTTCGAGGCATATATGGGCAGGCAGTATTCCTGCAGTCCGAAAGCAATTTATCTTGAAATGCTTCAGGATGATACCTTTAAAAATTATAATTTTGTATGGGCATTCAAAAATCCCGATGCGTTTGCATTCCTCAGAAAAAATAAAAATACTACGCTGATTAAAAGCGGCGGAAAAGAATATTTCAAATATTTTGCAAGGGCTAAATTCTGGATAGTCAATTCAAGAATCAATGAAGCTATAATGAAAAAAAGCAACCAGGTCTATGTGCAGTGCTGGCATGGCACACCGCTTAAAAAGCTTGGCTATGATATTGACGCTAAAAACGGCAATGCAATGAATTCTGTTCAGGATATCAGATATAAGCACCGTGTAGACTCAAAGCGATATACCTATATGGTATCGCCCTCACATTTCTGCAGTGAAAAATTTGCCTCTGCGTTTAATTTGGAAAATGCAGATATTATAAAAGAAATCGGTTATCCAAGGAATGATTATCTTTATAATCACACCGAGTCTGATGTGCAGCGTATAAAGGCAGAGCTTGATATCCCTGCCGATAAAAAAGTAATACTGTACGCTCCTACATGGCGTGATAATCAGCATGATTCCGCAAAGGGCTACACATATACTCCGCAGCTTGATTTTGATGTGCTGCAAAAGGCTGTGGGCAGTGAGTATGTGGTGCTGTTCAGAAGTCATTATTTTATTGCAAATTATATTGATTTGGAAAAATATAAGGGCTTTGTTTATAATGTCAGCACTTATAATGACATCGCGGAGCTTTATATTATCAGTGATTTGCTGATTACCGATTACTCAAGTGTTTTCTTTGATTTTGCAAATCTTAAAAAACCGATGCTCTTTTATATGTATGACTTTGATGAATATAAAAATGAAATGCGTGATTTTTATATTGATGTGTCAGAGCTTCCGGGTCCAATTGTAAAAAAGGAAAGCGATTTGATAGAGGAAATCAATAATATTGATACCTATAATATTAAGTATGGTGAAAAATATATTGATTTTTATAATAAATATAATTATCTGGATGACGGCAAAGCCGCAGCCAGAATGGTTGAAATTCTGAAAAATAATATATAATTAAAAAAGACACCGACCGGTGTCTTTTTTACAGACTGAGGCATATAAAACTATGCCTCGAAATTATATTTATTTATCTTTATTTGCATCTCCAGAATAACCTATTCCTGATAATATTTTTCCTAACTCACTCATATAAGCTTCATCACAATACGCATAGAGAACGGTATTCTCGACTCTGATAGTAATATAGTATACTCCACCTGATTTTAATGAGTGCATATAATAATTTGCATATCCTTCCGAGTTACTAATGTTACCACTACTCCTATAATCAAGCATTTGATTACAAGCATTACTATATACATTCGCTGCACTATTTTCATTGCCAAATTCAAAAAAATCGAAACGAATTTGTTCATTTTCTATTGCAACACTACTTTTAAGCTGAGCATCATCTTCTAAATATAACGATGTTGTATCTGAGGGAACATATCCTAAATCAGAAAGCACAGTAGTTACTTGTTGGCAAGTTGCAGGAGTTTTTGGCTGTCCATTAGTAAAAGCATATATAAGTATAACGGCTAAAAGAATTATACCGCCAACGAACAATATAGTTAAACCTATTTTTTTCTTTTTGTTAAGCCACATAAATGTACCCTCTCTAAAATTAATATAGACATAGTATAACAAATGTCAAGCCATATGGCAAATTCATAGCCATGGATTCAAATCACTCCAACTATATATAGAAAAAGAAAAACACCCAACCGGGTGTTTTTTTGCTTTGGCGGAGTGGGTGGGATTTGAACCCACGGGTGACTGAATCACACGACAGATTTCGAGTCATT
>DKYL01000056.1:716-10797 GCA_002493325.1 Ruminococcaceae bacterium UBA7101 | reverse complement strand
TACACACTTTATTTTACAGTCTCATAAATTTATAAAAATGATGAAATTTCTTTTTAATATCAGTGAAACAATCGTTTTTTATTCATTTCATGTACCTCTGAAAAATAATCATTCGGCACAAAATTCAAAAGATGTATTGAAAGACTTAGAAAAAATTAATTCTAACAGTGATAAATTTGTTCCTATAAGAGATTGGGAACTTTTTAAGCAGATTTGTTATATCTCCGCAAGAGAAATAGAATCTGTTTGCTATGTTTTGCCTGATATTAAAACCGTTTTAATTCATTCAGGTCTGCATGGATACATTCTTTCTGATGAGCCATTATGCAAGGAATTGATGGATGGTATTTCCGGTATTCTTAGCATTAACAGCAAAATTGCCTGAAGTTTTATTCCATAGTTTAAAACAATGACGCAGCCCTGCTCTTGCAGGGTTGTTTTTTGGTTTATCTGATGATATAATTGATTAGGAAATATTTTGTTTTTTAGGAGAAGTTATGAAAAGGTTTTTTGCATTGTTTTTGAGTGTTTTATTGACAGTGACCTCTCTTCCTGTCGTTTCTTTTGCGGCTGAGAATGAAAGTGAAAAATGGAATGCGTTTTATGATGAGGTAACTGCGTTCACCGAAAAATATAATGATATTGAATATTTTGACCCGATCACAGTGGTTGATGATAAAGCGTTTAAAGAAGGCGACGATGTAAAAACAAAGATTGTTGACGATGTTTTATACGTTGATGCTGACGAGCTTGGCACAGACGCTCAGTCAATAAGTGAGGAAAATACAATTGTTGACAATAATGTTACATATGTTCCGATTGATGAATGTTCCGATGAACTTGCCATTGAGGCGGTTGAAACGGACGAGTCAAAAATTTACTGCAAGCCTTATCAGACTAAGCGCTTGATAGTTGATTATGATGGCAGTATTCCTGACGTTAACAGCATTGATTCACTTGAAACACCTGACGGCAGTGTCCTTTTGCAGTTTGACAGTGAGGCAGAAACGAAGAATGCTTACGAAATATTGAATGACAGTGACAATGTTAATTCAGTAACAGGTGAAAATACATACAGTGTTAGCGCTTATTCGGCATCTGATTTCCTACTGAGTGAAAATCTGTCCTGGGGTGCGGATTATATTGATTCACCGCAGGCAGTGAGCTATTCAAAAGAGAATGGACTTAATAAACAGGTAACTGTTGCTGTTATTGATTCGGGTGTTGATATGGATCATCAGTTCCTTCAGGGCAGAATTTTAAGCAGCAGTAAGTCTGTTATCGGAAACTCATATGATGATGAACACGGTCACGGTACACATGTGTCGGGTATTATTGCCGACAATACTCCTGAAAATGTAAAAATTCTTGCCGTGCAGGCACTTAATGCTGCAGGAAAGGCCTCTGATTATCAGATTGCTTCCGCTGTGAATTATGCTGTTTCACAAAAGGTTGACGTTATTAATATGAGCCTTGGCGGTCCCGATGTATGGAATAACAATGTTCTGAAAACAGCAATCAAAAATGCGTATGATAATAATATAACAATTTGTGTTGCTGCAGGCAATGAGTCGGATAATGCAAGGTATTACTATCCCGCAAATTCTCCCTATTGCATAACAGTCGCTGCTCTTGCAAAAAACGGCTATCCTGATTATGATTATTCAAATTACGGCAGTGTGGTTGACGTATGTGCTCCCGGCAGTGATATATTCAGCAGTTTCCCGGGAGGGGATTATGTTGAAGCAAGCGGAACTTCAATGGCGACTCCGTTTGTTTCTGCTGCCTGTGCAATGAAAATACTTCTTAACGGAAAAGATTCTCCTTCCAAAACAAAAGATTATATTAAAAAGAATGTAATACCTCATAAAGATGCGAGTGACAGCGAGTTCGGAACAGGCATAATATCTTTAACAAAATATGTTCCTAAGGAGCGTACTGCACCTGTATGCTTTAATAAGATCGGCGGATATTATCAGGATAAAAGTCTAAGCATCACTATGACATCTGCGGATAAATCGGCTGAGATTTATTACACCACAGACGGCTCCGACCCGTCAAAGTCAAATAATAAAGCAACACGTTATACTTCTGCTGTTACCATAACAAAAAATACTACATTTAAAGCAGTTGCATATTATGGCAGCAAGTATAAATCAAAAATAACAAAAGCTTCTTATATATTCGGTCAGCTTGCTAAAGAGAGTGATTTCAGACTTTACGGCAGCACGATTATCGATTATTACGGACCGTCCGGTGATTTGATTGTACCTGAGAAAATTCAGGGTAAAGCAGTTGCGGCAATCGGTGACAATGTGTTTAAAAATAAAAATCTGACATCCGTATCTCTGCCGAAAACAGTTATAAAAATCGGTGATTATGCCTTTTCGGGCAATGATCTTGATTTTGTAGATGCACAAAGTGTAAGCTATATCGGTATCAGTGCTTTTGCCGGCAACAGCCGACTTTCAAATACAAAGTTCGGCAAGGTTAATTATATAGGTGCATCTGCTTTTGAAAACTGTAATATGAGTCAGGATTCAATAAGTCTTTCTGCTGTTCCTGAAATCGGTCAGAAGGCTTTCATAAATTGTAATTTTACCAAAATCAGCAATGCTGATAAGCTGACGGCAATCGGTGCATCTGCATTTGAAAATAATGATTTATTTACTATGGAGCTTCCTAATGTAAAATCAGTAGGGAATAATGCCTTTTCAGGTAACAAAAATATTAAAAGCATTAAGCTGAATAATGCTGTTTCAATCGGTTCAAAAGCTTTTTATAACTGCTTTAATCTTGATAATGTTGCATTGCCTAAAGCTGAAAGCATTGGTGCTGATGCGTTTTCTAACTGTAATCTTGCCGGTACACTTTCATTGCCTAAGGTGAAAGAGATTTCTGATGGTGCTTTTTCTAACACAGGTGTTCAGAATGTCAGCCTGCCTGTATGTACACACATCGGAGCTGATGTTTTTAAGAACTGCTCTTCATTGGCTACTCTTGAAGCACCAAAATGTGAATATTTGGGGAATTTTACGAACAACTCGTATGATTTTAAAACCTTGGATTTGCCGTCGCTGAAAGAGCTGAACAGTATCTATAGCTGTAGATATCTTGAGAAAATCAATATTCCCCAATGTTATACTGCTTCAGATAATTGTAGGATAACCTTATGTCCTCAGCTAAGGATTTTCAGTGTACCGCTTTTGACAGTGCTTCCTGATATTTCTTACTGCGGTAGTCTGGAGGTTATAAATCTTCCTAATGCGGTTGAGGCAAATGAGCATTCTGTCAGTGGCTTGAGCAATTTAAAACTGCTGAATTTATCGGCTCTTTCAAAAGCTCCTGCTATTTCAAATTGCAATTCACTTGAAACGGTTATTTTGTCTTCTGCTGTTTCTCTTTCAGAAATAAAGAACTGCGGCAATCTGAAAAATCTTGTTATACCAAAGGTTAAGAGCTTTAATGACAGCTTGCTGTCAGGCTCTATGGGCAGTATTGAAAAGCTTTCACTTGATTCTGCAGAAACTGTGACACTTACCTCAGACAATAATATTAACTACTCTATGCCTAAGCTGAAAAGTCTGTCAAGCAATAATACGGCAGAGCTTTCTGTTGCAATTCCGCAAGCCGCAAAGCTCAGTAACGTTAACAGTGCCTCAACGATTTATACAGCTAATACAGCACTTAGCGGATATAATGTTGTAAGCTCACCTGTTATAAGCAGTGATTTACCGGAGCAATATACTCTGGACGGAAATACAGCAGACGCATTATCTGTTTCTGCCTATTGTGCAAAGCCGTTATATCAGTGGCAGTATTCCGAAAGCAGTAGCTTCAATTCACCATCAAATATTGCAGGAAACAATAAAGATACAATTATTCCCGATAAATCCGGCTATTATCGTTGTGTAGTCATTGATACTGAAAACGGCAAAAAAGCAATATCCTCAATTTGCGAGGTTACTTGTGAGATTAAAACAGTGCAGATGAAGTTCAGCTCAACAAACAGACTGAATGTTTTATGGAGAGATACGTTTTTATCAAATATTACAAGTGAAACAATTTATATTCCTGTTGGTGATAATATCTCGGTTTATGAGGATGTCAATATAAAAGCTGTAAAGCAAAACAATACCTCTGTGACAGCCTCAGACGGATTATATACTGTTAAAGCTTCTGGCAACGCACAGATTACAAGCAATGACAGAAATGATTTGTCCAATGCAAAGATTGTAAATACATCAAGCAAAGATAAGCATTATGGTTCATACTATTCAAGCGGTGAAAGAGAGCCTATGTTTAAGCTTGTGTATAACAATAAAGAGCTTATAAAAGATAAGGACTATGCAGTTCGTGTTATTTCTGACAAAGCACCTGTTTTGCCCGGTACTTATAACTTCACAGTTATCGGTCTTGGTGATTATTATGGAAGACTAAGTGATAACTTTGTAATTCATAAGGCAAGTATTAACGATTGCAAGTTTGCTGAAATCAAGCCTCAGGTGTATACAGGATATTTTATTGAACCTGTAATCAAGGCAACGATTGACGGTAAGGCTGTTGATTCTTTTGACGTTTATTATGTTGATAATTTTAATGTAGGCACAGCAACTGCTACGGTTTGCGGAACAGGGTATATTGACGGGGAAAAGGATATACAATTCAGAATCGGATATGATTTGTCCGATGCAAAGGTTACATTGAACAAAAGCAGCTGTTATTATTCCGAGATTAATCCCTGCAAGCCAAAGCCGACTGTTGTTTACAATGGCAGAACTTTAAAGGAAAACAGTGATTATAAAGTAAGCTATAAAAATAATAATGCTGTCGGAACAGCAACAGTTACAGTAACAGGCACAGGAAATTACGTTAACAGCAGGAGTGCAAACTTTAAAATTGTTAAGGGTGTTCCCTTTGAGCCGAAGCTTTCAAAGACTTCGTTTGTATATAATGGCGGTGTTCAGCGACCAACGGTAACTGTCAAGGACAATAAGGGTAATGCTTTAACATATAAAAAGGATTTCAAGGTGGATTATTCCAATTGGAGTTCAACCAACGCGGGAACCTATAAGGTTACGGTTCATTTTATCGGAAAATACTGCGGCAGCAAATCCTATAATTATAGAATTACTGCGCAGACAAAGGTGACACCAAAGCTTAATAAAAATGTATTCACAACCAATGGTAAGGTACAAAAGTCTGATGTAATCGTAACCGACGCAAAGGGTAACAAACTTGTAAAAAATAAGGATTTTACACTGAGTTATTCAAACTCCAATTCCAAAAATGTCGGCAGATATACTGTCACTGTTAAAATGAAGGGAAATTACAGTGGTTCAAAGACATTCCCGTATTACATCAATCCGAAGCCCACAGAGTTCGTTCCGAGCAATAAAGGCGGCTTTAAAGCAATATCAAGGGGCTTTACGCTTAAATGGAATAAACAGAACAGTCAGACAACAGGCTATCAGCTTCAGTATGCAACAAAGCGGGATTTCTCTAATGCTGCAACTATTACGATTGCCAATCCAAACACAACAAGCTATACAATAAAGGGAAGAGCCGCCAATACCAGATATTATGTAAGAATAAGAACCTATAAAAAGATAGGCAATGGCACATTTTATTCTAACTGGAACAGCGGAACAAAATCTGTTGTCACTCTGCGATAACTGAAATTAAAAGTTTTTTAATAAAAACTTTATCACAAATTAATACTCTGTTTTTTGATTATTCTTAAATTATTGGTATTATTTGAGTATCGAAAGATTATTATATAAAGGGGTATTAATTATGGTAGATTACATTACCGGTATTAACGGTTGCGGAAAGTCAAAAATACTTGCACAGGCAGCAGTTGCCACGGCAGAAATAAGCGACGGCAATGTTGTTTTCATTGATTATGGTGATAAGCTGAATAAGGTGCTGCCGCCAAATATCAGATTAATTAATATCAGCGATTATAATATTGAATCCACAATGTCATTTTATGGATTTTTAATCGGTCTTTGTGCAAGTGATTATGATTTGACAGATGTTTTTATTGATTCTACATTAAAAATCATTTCAAATCAGGAAAGCAATATGGATGACTTTTTTAAGTTCCTGACAGATGTTTCGGGTTCAACAGGGGTTAATTTTCATTTCTCTGTTTGTGATGAATATACTCCTGCATTAACCTATCAGGGTGTTTAGCAAAGAGTGCACCGTAAAACACGGTGCACTCTGAAATTTTTTAATAAACGATTTTCCAGTCAGTTATCTATTAAGTTAACACTTCGTAAAATTTGTTCATTATTTTTCCATAATATATCTCAACTTTGTTGACTTTTTGATAATGTTAACTTATAATAGATATGTAAAAATTAAGCCGTGTGCTTAGGGAGGTAAATTTATGAACATATTTATGATTGGTGGTACCGGTCTTCTCGGCTGTGAGGCAGCTCAGCAGCTTATCAATAAGGGTCACAATGTAACAACAGTAGCCCTTGCCGGT
Organism: Ruminococcaceae bacterium UBA7101; assembly: GCA_002493325.1. GTDB lineage: Bacteria > Bacillota > Clostridia > Oscillospirales > Acutalibacteraceae > Eubacterium_R. Next base: position 4,298 of record DKYL01000056.1, on the reverse strand, counting down.
CTTCCTGAGGGAGCTCCGATTCCTAAGGAAATGAAAATTGAATTCGGTGACATCAACAAGAGATCAGATGAAGAAATTCTTGAATTAATGAAGGGAAATGATGTATTCGTTTTTGCTGCAGGTGTTGACGAGCGTGTTGAATTCCCTGCACCGGTTATGGATTATTACAAGAAGTTTAACATTGCTCCGCTTGAGAGAATGTTCCCACTCTGCAAAAAAGCCGGTATTAAAAGAGCAGTCGTTCTCGGCTCATATTTCAGCTTCCTTGCAAAGCAGAAGCCTGAAATGCAGTGCGCTCAGAAGAATCCATACATCAAATCAAGATTAATGCAGGAAGAGGTTTGTAAGAACGCTGCTGACGAGAACTTCAGCACTTGTGTTCTTGAGCTTCCTTACATTTTCGGCACACAGCCGGGCAGAAAGCCTGTTTGGACAATTCTTATTGAGCAGATTGAGTTTATGGATAAACTGCCTTTCACACTTTATCCAAAGGGAGGTACAGCAATGCTTACCTGCCGTCAGGTTGGTGAGGTTATCTGCGGTGCAGCTTTAAGCGATCATAAGGGCTATGAGGCTCTTCCGATTGCTATGTACAATATGAAGTGGGATAAATTCCTTGGTATTGTTTATGATGCAAGAAATATGCCGGGCAGAAAGATTGTCGGCGTTGCTCCTTGGATGATGAAAATGGGTATGAAGAAGGCTGTTAAGGATTATGCTGCAAGAGGCATTGATTCAGGTATTGATCCATATCATCTTCCTTACATTATGGACTATGATTTGTTCATTGACAGCTCATATGCTAAGGACTGCGGTGCCACTGCTGATGATATTGAGGCTGCAATTCATGATTCAATCAAAGTTTCTGTTGCTGCACATGAGGGTAAAGCAAAGCTTCTCGAAATGAGAGCCGAGTAATATTTATTTACATATTAAAAAAGCGATGAGTTTAAAACTCATCGCTTTTTTATTGACTTTTTAAATGATTTATGGTATTATAACAAGTGTTACATAACGAATGTTATAAAAAGGAGTGAGCATATGCCACCTAAAGCAAAATATGATAAAGAGCAGATTATTGATATTGCTTATAATATTGTACGAGAAGATGGTGCTGATATACTGACTGCAAGATATCTTGCACAGGCAATGGGTACTTCAACAGCACCTATATTTAATGTTTTTGATACGATAGTAGAAATAAAGCAGGCAGTTATTGATAAAGGCAAATCATTGTATACTGATTATATACGTGACGGACTGAGTCAATCCATTCCTTTTAAAGGAGCAGGACTCAAGTATATTCAGTTTGCCAAGGACGAGCCTGAGATTTTTAAATTACTCTTTATGACCGGTGACGGCAATGAGCATATTACAAACTATCTTCCTGCATTTGATGAAAATTCCGTTCTTGTTCTTGATAAGCTGGTGCAGACTTATAATATTGATAATGAAAAAGCGAAAAAGCTATATAACCATATGGCTGTTTATTCTTATGGTTTTGCATCACTGTTTGCACAGAAAATTAATATATTTACAATGGAAGATATTGACCAAATGCTGTCAGAACTGTTTTTGGCACTGACTGAATAAAGGAGCTTTTATGAAAAATAGTATTGAAATCCATAATCTTAATAAATCCTTCGGTGAAATAAAAGCAGTGAATGATTTAAGCTTTAATGTCAGAGAAGGGGATTTGTTTGCCTTTCTCGGTATAAACGGTGCAGGCAAATCAACAACAATCAATATCATCTGCGGTCAGCTTGGATTTGACAGCGGCAGTGTTATCATTGACGGATATAACATTCATCAACATAAAAACAGCATAAAAAATTCTCTTGGTGTTGTTTTTCAAAATTCAGTCCTTGATAAAGCACTCACGGTTTATGATAATCTTGAAAGTCGTGCTGCGCTTTACGGAATTTACGGCAAAGAATTTAAAGCAAAGCTCAATGAGCTTGCCGGGCTTCTTGATTTTAAAGATTTGCTTAAACGGACCGTAGGAAAGCTTTCGGGCGGTCAGCTCAGAAGAATAGATATTGCCCGTGCTTTACTGCACAACCCTAAGATATTGATTTTAGATGAGCCTACAACAGGTCTTGACCCACAGACCCGAAAAATCCTTTGGAATGTAATCAGTATTCTACGTAAAGAAAAAAATATGACTGTTTTTCTTACAACACATTATATGGAGGAGGCTGCCGAAGCGGACTATGTTGTAATTCTTGACAGCGGAAAAATATCAGCACAGGGGACACCCTTGGAATTGAAAAATGCCTATACAGGTGATTTTATTACACTTTACGGCGTAAGCACCGCCGAGGTTGAAAAGCTTGGCAATTCATATGAAAAAATTCATGATGCCTACCGTTTTTCCGTTAAAGATACAAAAGCAGCGACAGAGCTGATTCTTAATCATCCGGAAATATTTCGTGATTATGAAATTACGAAGGGTAAAATGGATGATGTCTTTTTGGCAGTAACAGGCAAAAAGCTTACAGGAGGAGAAAAATGAGAACGCTTAATCAACTGATAAAAAGAAATGTAAAACTCTTTTTTAAGGATAAGGGAATGTTTTTTACATCACTTATCACGCCTGTAATATTATTGGTGCTTTATGTTACATTTTTGAAAAATGTATATCAGGATGCATTTTTATCATCAGTGCCTGATGGATTTGATATTTCAGATAAGCTTATAAATGGTTTTGTAGGCGGTCAGCTTATTTCATCCATACTTGCTGTGTCCTGTGTTACAGTTGCATTCTGTTCAAATATGCTTATGGTGCAGGATAAGGTAAACGGCAGCATAAAGGATTTGACAATAGCTCCTGTAAAGCGTTCTGCTCTTGCAATGAGCTATTATTTTGCTACATTGATATCAACGCTTGTTATTTGTTTCACCGCAACAGGAATATGTCTTGCTTATGTTGCAGCAACAGGCTGGTATATGTCCGTTTCAGATGTAGTGCTTTTGTTTATGGATGTTTTTTTGCTTGTTATGTTTGGTACAGCCTTGTCAAGTATAATTAATTTCTTTTTGAATACACAGGGTCAGATGTCCGCAGTGGGCACAATTGTAAGCTCAGGATATGGCTTTATATGCGGTGCATATATGCCGATATCCCAGTTTTCAGACGGACTGCAAAAAGTAATCTCTTTTCTGCCGGGAACCTATGCTACCTCTTTAGTCCGTAATCATTCTATGAATGGAGTTTATAAGGAAATGCTTCATCAGGGTATTCCTGACGAATTTGTGGACGCAATCAAGGATTCCGTCGACTGTAATCTGTATTTTTTTGATAATAAGGTTCAGATTGAAACAATGTATTTAATTTTGGGCGTTACGATTGCTTTGCTTATAGCCATTTATATTGTATTGAATGTATTGAAAAGTAAAAAGTCTAAATAAATTAAATCAAAAAGAGTACAGACTAAAGCTGAGGTATGGTAACGAAGTGTTGCTTAAAATTATCATTTTTTCAGTTATAATTGTGTTAAAAAATCACATAAGGCGTACACTTGATAAAGAGGGTATGCCTTTTTGGTTCTTGCAAACAGCCGAATGATTTGATTGTAGGTT
>DKYL01000056.1:0-425 GCA_002493325.1 Ruminococcaceae bacterium UBA7101 | reverse complement strand
AGCCGAATGATTTGATTGTAGGTTGAATAATAAAAATCAAATCGGAGGATTTACAATGAAATCATTATATGAAGAGTTAAGTGGAAACTATGTTGAAGTAGGAGATGTCCAGGTTCCTGCACTTGTATCAATTGATACAAATTATGAAATAGGAATTTGGGGACAAAGGCATAAGGCGTATTTGAAAGAAAACCATAGGGTTATATATTATAATCTGCTTACAAGTGGAAAACTTAATTCATATTTGTACAAAATTGATGTTCAAGCCAAAGAACAATATAATTTACTTGTTAAGCAACTTGCTGAAAGTTCTGGTATTACAGAACAACTCAAAGAAGAAAATCAAATTCTTTGGATTCAGAAAATGAATAATATTGCTAATCTGGCAAGAGAAGTAATATATAATGAAATAATTTATAATTATT
>DKYL01000050.1:50911-74685 GCA_002493325.1 Ruminococcaceae bacterium UBA7101 | reverse complement strand
TAAAAACTGATATAATGCAGATTAGAGTGGTTTATTCTGCATCTTTTTGTTTTAATATAGATAAAAAAATTAAGGAGGTTTGTATGGAATCCATTAATGATATATGGGAAGCTGTGCTTGATTATTTTAAGACACGTGTAAGTGAAACCGCATTTACACTCTGGATAAAAACAGTAAGCCTTGACAGCTCCGATACCTTTGATAACGGAGCAGTTACAATTCACTGCCCAAAAACAATGCATAAAAATATTGTTTCATCCGTTTACAGTGATATGTTTCAGGAAGCTTTTCTTGCTGTTCTCGGCTTTCCTGTTAAAATAAATTATGTTTGTGACGAAACATCTGTAAGTCAGAATACTTCATCAGATATAAATAATAATGATATTGATAAGCACCTTGAGGATTATAAAAACAGACAGTTCACATTTGAAAATTTTATAGTTGGTGCAAGCAACAGATTTGCTTATGCTGCAGCCAAGGCAGTTGCCAGTGACCCCGGCTCACGAATGGGCACAAATTCAATGAGCAATTATAACCCATTATTTATTTACGGTAATTCAGGACTGGGAAAAACACATATTTTAAATGCAATCTGTCACGAGATTGAAAAAAATTTTCCCGATATGAACATAATGTACATAAGGGCTGAGGAATTTGCCAACGAATTTTATCAGGCACTGCAGAACAAAACAATTGATGAATTCCATAATAAATACAGAAATAATATTGATGTTTTTTTAATAGACGATATTCAGTTTATTTCAGGCAAGACCTCAACGGAGGAGGAATTTTTCCACACCTTTGATGCCCTTGTTTACAGCGGAAAGCAGGTTGTTTTAACCTCGGACCGACCGCCGAAGGATATTCAGTCCATTACCGACAGACTGAAATCACGCTTTGAGGACGGACTTTTAGCTGATATTCAGCCCCCAGAATTTGAAACACGCTGTGAAATTATCAAAAGAAAAGCAAAATCTCTTAATTTTGAAATTGATGAGATTGTTGTTAACTACATAGCAGAAAAAATCAAATCCAATATCAGACAGCTTGAGGGTGTAACGAAAAAATTATATTCTCTTAAAAATATCAATGATTTTGAGCCTACCGTTGCACTTGCCCAGAATGTGATTAAGGTAGTAATGGAGGATACACAGCCGCTGCCTGTAACCATTCAGCGAATTGTGAATGAGGTAAGCCGCACAACAGGCATTGCTGTTGAGGATATATACAGCAAAATTCAAAAAGCCAATATCTCACACGCAAGAAAAATAACCTTTTATGTTGTAAGAAAGGTTACAAATATGAGCTATGAGGATATCGGCGAAGAATTTAACAAGCACCATTCAACAGTAATGTATAATATTGAACAGATAGAAAAGGAAATGGCAGAAAATTCAAAGCTTGCAAGACAGGTTAATGATATTATTAATAACATTAAAAGTGAGCAATAATTTTCAACACTTTTTTCCTTTTACACATAAAAGTTTTTAAAAAGATTGTTGAAAAAAATAGTTTTACACAATATACACATTTTTTAAACAATTTAATTTATGAAAAAAATCACTGATTTTTAGTGTAATTATGGTGTGTATGAGAGTTTTTAACAATTTCCACACCATATATTACTACTACTAAAAGTCAATATTCTATGATAGACGGAGGATGAAAAAATGAAATTTACCTGTAATACAAAGGCATTAAGCGAAGCATGCTCAAATGTTATGAGAGCAGTAAGCACTAAGGTTACAATTCCTACCATTGAGGGTATACTCATTGAATGCGGATCTGATACCCTTAGTCTGACAGGCTATGACTTTGAATTTGGTATCAATACAACACTTGAGGCAAATGTTGTAGAACCGGGTGCAATTGTTATTAATGCCAAGGTAATCAGTGATATTATAAGAAAGCTTCCTGACGGCAATGTTACCTTTGATATCAGCGGTACATCCGTATCCATTATAAGCGGTGCTGCACAGTATAATATTATGGGTATTGACGCAGACGATTACCCTGAGCTTCCATCCGTTTCAGGCGGTTATCCTCTGTTTTTAAATGAATCTGTATTACAGGGAATGATTTCACAGACCTTATTTGCCGTTGCCGATAATGAATCATCAAAGCCTGTTCACACAGGTTTAAAGTTTGAAATGACATTAAATCAGTTAAAATTAATCGGTGTTGACGGCTACAGACTTGCTGTAAGAACAGAAACGGTTCAGTATGATGGTGAAGATATCAGCTTTATTGTTCCTAAAAAAACCATTCGTGAATTAATCAAATTAATGGGCGCTGAAAGCGATAAGAACGTATCCATTAGTGTAGGCAAAAGACATATTGTGTTTGATGTTGAAAATTACAGTATTATCAGTCGATTACTTGACGGTGATTTTCTTGATTATAATGCAGCTATTCCGAAAACTGCAACAACAACCGTTTTAATTAATACAGGTGACGCCATTGACTGTATTGAAAGAACCTTGCCTGTTATTGAAAATGATAAGAAAAATCCAATAAGATGTCTGTTTGACAATGATGAAATGAGAGTTTCAACCGTATCAAGCCTTGGTCGGGTTGTTGACTATACACACGCTAATGTAAGCGGTGACAGAGTTGAAATCGGCTTTAATTCAAAATTTATTTTGGATGCACTTCATGCTGCTGATACGGATCAGGTTAAAATTGAGCTGAACAGTGCAGTAAGCCCTGCTAAGGTTATGCCTATCAATGATGACAGCTTTTTATTCTTAGTTCTTCCGATGAGGCTTAAAAATGAAAATTAAAGTTAATGCAGCAAAAAGAAAAAGTGAAGAGGTTTTGATAAATACTGATTTTATCAGACTTGATTCATTCTTAAAATTTAAAGGAATAGCTGAAACAGGTGGTCAGGCAAAGCAGTTTATAAATGACGGCATTGTTAAAATTAATGATGAGGTCTGCACTGCAAGAGGTAAAAAAGTAAGACACGGTGACACTGTTTCAATATTCAGTACCGATTATCATATAAAAAATGAAAATTAATTCAATTGCTATTGAAGGCTTCAGAAATATTGAAAAATTAGATTTAGATTTTGATGATGTAAATATCATTTACGGCGAAAATGCACAGGGCAAAACAAATTTAATTGAAGCAATTTATCTTTTTACGGGCAGCAAAAGCTTCAGAGGCGTTAAGGATAAGGAGCTTGTTAAGTTTGATAATGAATTTGCCAGACTTAAAATTGATTTTGAAAATAAATCAAGACAGCAGAATGCACAGATTTTAATTCAGAATAAACGCAGTGCAAGCCTAAATGGTGTTAAAAAGAAAAGTGCTGCTGCACTTGGTGAAGAGCTTAAGGCAGTTATATTTTCACCTGTTCATTTGTCTATGGTTAAGGATGGACCGATTGAACGCAGAAAATTCATTGATAATGCGCTTTGTCAGTTAAAATTTAATTACAGAAATGTTTTAAAGGATTATAACCGAAGCCTCAGTCAAAGAAATATGCTTCTTAAGGATGCTGCTAAAAACAACAGCCTTTTGGATATGCTGTATATCTGGGATAAAAATCTGGCAATAAGCGGTGCAAAAATTATTTATCAAAGACAGAAATATATTGAAACACTGCTGCCCTTTGCCAAGGATATATTTGACGGTCTTTCATCAGGTAAAGAGAATATTGATTTAATATTAAAAGGACCCTTTGATTACAGTGGTCTGACTGTTGATGAAATTCAGAAACAGCTAATGTTTGCTTTTGATAATAACAGAAGCAATGATATTATGAACAGAATTACAACAATAGGTCCTCACCGTGATGATATGGAAATATTGATTAACGGCAGAAGTGCAAGGAGCTTTGGCTCACAGGGTCAGCAAAGGTCCTGTGTTCTGGCACTTAAGCTTGCAGAAGCAAGCCTTCTGCGTGAAATGACAGAGGACGAGCCCTTGGCACTGCTGGATGATGTTATGAGTGAGCTTGATATTTCAAGACAGGATTATATTTTAAATCATATAAAAGACTGGCAGGTATTTATAACCTGCTGTGATGCAAACACGGTTTTAAGATTAAAAGAGGGCAAGACCTTTCATATTCAGAACGGAGGGCTTGTTTAATGTATATTTATCTTGGCGGTGATATTGCAATAAGTACAAAGGATATTATCGGCATTTTTGATATGGATACATCAACCGTTAATAAGGCAACAAGGGATTATCTATCAAAAGCCGAAAAGGATAAAAAGGTAATTTATGTAAATTATGAGCTTCCGAAAAGCTTTATAGTTTGCAAAGATAAGATTTATGTTTGCCCCCTTAACACAGCAACGCTGTTAAAAAGGTGTAAATAAGGAGAGTTTTACTTTATGAGTGAAGAATTGAAAACAAGTTTAGAAGAAGAGGATATGGATACTGTTGTTACCGAAGAATATTCTGCTAAAGATATTCAGGTGCTTGAGGGACTTGAGGCTGTAAGAAAGCGCCCCGGTATGTACATCGGCTCAACAGGACCGAGAGGACTGCATCACCTTGTTTATGAGATTGTGGATAACTCAATTGATGAGGCACTTGCAGGAGTATGTACACATATTGAGTGTGATATTCTGCCGGATGATATTATTCAGGTGCGTGATAACGGTCGTGGTATACCAACAGGTATTAATGAAAAAACAGGACTGCCTGCCGTAACGGTTGTACTTACTGTTCTTCACGCAGGCGGTAAATTCGGCGGTTCAGGCTATAAGGTATCAGGCGGTCTGCACGGTGTTGGCTCATCTGTTGTTAACGCACTCAGTGAATGGCTTGAGGTTGAGGTAACACAGAACGGTCATATCTATTCTCAAAAATTTGAGCGCGGTATACCTGTTAATGATTTACATATTATCGGTGATGCCGACGGTCACGGAACTTTAATCAGATTTAAAGCAGATGCCGATATATTTCAGGAAACCACAACCTATGAATATGATATTTTAGCAAGAAGACTCAGAGAGCAGGCATTCCTGAATGCAGGCTTGTCAATCACACTCAGTGACAGAAGAAATGATGACCCTGAAGAGCAGGTCAGTGAAGAATTCTGCTATGAGGGTGGTATTCGTTCCTTTGTTGAATATATCAATACGAGCCGTGGTTTAAATCCGATTCAGGAAGAGGTTATTCACCTTTCAACCACTAAGGGTGACAGAAGTGCTGAGGTTGCACTCTGCTATACTGACTCCTATAACGAAACACTTTTATCCTTTGCAAATAATATTAATACAATTGACGGCGGTACTCACGAAACAGGCTTTAAAACAGCACTGACAAGAGTATTTAATGATTACGGCAAAAAATTCGGCATACTGAAAGACAGTGACAAAAAATTCAGCGGTGAGGATGTTCGTGAAGGTATTACCGCAGTAATTTCGGTTAAGCTGACGGAAGCACAGTTTGAGGGACAGACTAAGGGTAAGCTTGGTAATACGGATATTACAGGCTTGGTTTCATCTATGCTTTACGAAAAGCTGATGACTTATTTTGAGGAAAACCCGTCTGTTGCAAAAACACTTATTAATAAATCACTTGATGCATCCCGTGCAAGAGAGGCAGCAAGAAAAGCAAGAGAAAATGCAAGGCGCAAATCCCCTCTTGAAAGCAATTCACTCCCTGGTAAGCTTGCCGATTGTACAAGCAAGGAGCCTGAAAAATGCGAAATCTATATCGTCGAGGGTGACTCTGCAGGTGGCTCTGCTAAGGAAGGCAGGGACAGAGAGCATATGGCAATCCTCCCTCTTTGGGGTAAAATGCTGAATGTTGAAAAGGCAAGAGTGGACAAGGTTATCACAAATGAAAAGCTTATTCCTGTTGTAATGGCACTTGGCACAGGTATTGGTGATGATTTTGATATCAGCAAATTGAGATACCATAAAATCATCATTATGGCGGATGCCGATGTAGACGGTGCACATATCAGAACACTTCTTTTAACCTTCTTTTTCAGATATATGCCTCAGATTATCGAGCAGGGCTATGTTTACCTTGCCCAGCCTCCTCTTTTCAAGGTAGCAAAGGGTAAAAAATTTGCATATGCCTTCAGTGATGAGGAGAGAGATGAAATAATTAAGGAATACGGCGGCGATTGTGATATTCAGCGATACAAAGGTCTTGGTGAAATGGACCCTGAACAGCTTTGGGAAACCACAATGGACCCTGAGTTCAGAACAATGCTGAGGGTCACAATTGAGGATGCACAAAGAGCATCAGAAAATTTCTCAATTTTAATGGGTGATAATGTTGAGCCACGCCGTGAATTTATAGAAAAGAACGCAAAGTTTGTACAGAACTTGGATGTATAAAGAAAAATTGTTGTTTAAAGCGTGGCTCAACATGTGGCTCCAAATTTGCTTTGGCAAATTTGGGAGAAAAGGTACTGTGGACCTTTTCGTAGCAAGTGAAAAACATTCTGTTTTATAAGCAGTTGTGTCGTGCAGATAACACAAGCAAAGTTTGTACAGAATTTAGATGTATAAAGAATACTATTATTTAATTTTAGCTATACAGAAAATATAAAATTATGACAAAACTAACCTTTCAAATGACAGCCGATGAATTTTATGAGGGCTGGAAATACAAATTAAAAAAGAATAATTATAAAAACCGTACTCCTTTGATAGCAATTATTCTTATTGTTTTGATGATTGCTTTAATCGTGCTTACAAAAAATATTTTGTATTTGGGTTATATGCTTTTATTAATTGCTTTGGTAGTTTTCATTATGCTTTCAAATAAAAAGGCAGTGAAAAGGCAATTTTTCTCATCACCCACTATTGCAGGTGAAACAACACTTTGCACATATGGTGAAGGGCTGGAGATTATAAACAGCTATCAAAAAATATTTGTTCCCTGGCAGAGTATTTTTTCTGTTAAGGAAACAGAAAAGCTGTTAATAATTATGCCCACATACAGAACAGGTGTGTTTGTAATAAGCAAAGAAAGATATAGCAGTAATGAATTAAATGAAATCATATCACTGCTGAAACAAAATAATAAGGTTGAGGAGGGCAAACGATGAAAAATACCTTCCGTGCAACACTGAATAAAGAAGATTTTGTTATTTGGGAAAGACTGCAGTTCAAGCGTTCAAGACTTATGCCCACATTAATCACAGCATTAATGTTTATTGTATTTTCTGCTTATTATTTAATAGCTGAAAAAAATTTCACATTGATTATTGCTATGGTGATTGCATTTGTGGTCTGCGGTGCGTATTTTCTTTATGTCTACAATGTAGGTATTGAAAAAAAGGTTGAAAAATATCTTGCCGCGGATGCACAGTATCTTTCACCGTGTGAAATTACAATTGATGAAAATACGGTTGAATACAGAAATATGCCGATGATGAACGAGGCAGGAATCATTAATGTTTACCCTTATTCTGTTATAAGGGCTATTTATGAAACAGAAAATTATTTTTATTTTAATGTTGGTTTTGAATTGAAAATTCTGCCTAAAAGAGATATACCTGACGGAATGAAGCAGCAGGTGTTTAACTATATTAAGCAGAATGCAAATTACTTTTTTATAAAATAAACATTCAGCTATTGCCTTTATTGTTTTAGGGCAAAGTCTTATTAAACCTAATGCCGTTATGGCAGCGGAGGAATTTTAATGGATAATAATGAAATTCGTTATGACAATCAAAAAATCGTAGATGTTGAAATCAGCACCGAAATCAGAAAGGCATTCCTTGATTATTCAATGAGTGTTATTGTGCAGCGTGCATTGCCTGATGTTCGTGACGGCTTGAAACCTGTTCACAGAAGAATTCTTTATGCAATGTATGACAACAATCTTTACCCTACCAATCCTTACCGAAAGTGTGCAACCACTGTCGGTGAAGTGCTGGGTCATTATCACCCACATGGTGATGCATCTGTTTATGATGCTATGGTTAGACTTGCTCAGCCATTCTCTATGCGTCATCCTTTGGTTGACGGTCACGGCAACTTTGGTTCAGTTGACGGTGATCCGCCTGCTGCATACCGTTATACTGAGTCAAGAATGAGCAAAATCTCCATGAAAATGCTTGAAGATATTAAGAAGGATACGGTTGATTTTGCACCTAACTTTGATGATAACGGCAAGGAGCCTACTGTTTTGCCGTCAAGATTTCCGAATCTTCTGGTTAACGGTTCATCCGGTATTGCTGTTGGTATGGCAACAAATATTCCACCCCATAATATGCACGAGGTTGTTGAGGGTATGTGCTGTCTTATTGACAACCCTGATGCAAGCCTTGAGGATTTGATGGTACATATCAAGGGTCCTGATTTCCCGACAGCAGGTATTATTATGGGTACCCGCGGTATAAAGGAAGCCTATGCCACAGGACGAGGTAAAATTTATGTTCGTGCCAAAGCGGAAATTGTTGAAACACGAGGCGACAGATTTAAAATTGTTGTAACAGAAATTCCTTATGGTGTTAATAAGGCAAGACTTATAACAAGAATTGCAGATTTGGTTAAGGAAAAAAGACTTGAGGGCGTAGCTGATGTTCAGGATTATTCCGACCGCCGAGGTATGCATATTGAAGTAACTGTTAAGAGAGATGCAAATGCACAGGTAGTTCTTAACAATCTCTATAAAATGACAGATATGCAGGTGACCTTCGGTGCAATTCTTCTTGCACTTGATGACGGCGTGCCAAAGGTATTGACACTTAAAGAAATTCTTGAAAAATATATTACTTTCCAAAAGGATATTGTTAAAAGAAGAACTGAGTTTGATTTAAAGAAAGCTCAGGAGCGTGCTCATATTTTAGAGGGTCTTGCCAAAGCTATTGATATTGTTGATGATGTTATTGCAACAATCCGTGCCTGCAAGGGCGGACAGGCTGAGGCTAAGCAGGCAATTATGGACAAGTTTGGTTTTGATGACCCGCAGGCAAGTGCAATTGTTGCATACCGTCTTGGTCAGTTGGCAGGACTTGAAATAGAAAAAATACTGAATGAATTAGATGAGCTTCACGAAAAAATCAAGGATTTCCTTGATATTCTTGCAAATGAAATCAGAATTGCTGAAATTATCAAAGCTGAGTCAAGAGCAATTGCGGACAAATTCGGTGATGACAGAAGAACTGAAATTTCTGCCTTCAGCGGCGATGTTGATGATGAGGATTTAATTCCTGTTGAGGATTGCATTTTAACCCTGACAGAAAAAGGATATATGAAACGTCAGACTGTGGACACCTATAAGGCACAGAACAGGGGCGGCAGAGGTATATCAGGTATGAGCAGACGTGAGGAGGATGTTGCTAAAACGATGTTCAGCTGCTCTACCCACGATCAGATTTTGATATTTACAAACAAAGGTAAGGTATTTAAGCTTAAGGGCTATGAAATTCCCGAGTCTTCACGAACAAGCAAGGGTATGAATGTTGTAAATATTCTTCCGCTTGAAAATGGTGAGCAGGTCAGTGCAATGGTTAAGGTACCTAAGGAAGAGGACCGTACCTATCTTTGTATGATGACAAGAAACGGTATTATCAAAAGAACTGCCCTTGACCAGTATGACCATATCAGAAAAACAGGTATTATTGCTATTAACCTTGACGATGATGACGAGCTTAGCTGGGTTGAAATCACAGACGGCGAGCGTGAGCTGATTGTCGCTACCCACGACGGAATGAGCATCTGCTTTAAAGAGAGTGATGCAAGATTAATCGGCAGAACCGCACGTGGTGTAAGAGCAATTCAGCTTGGTGACGGTGACTATGTAGTAGGCTTTGCAGTTAAGCTTGAGGGCTTTACGCTGCTCACGGTTTCCGAAACAGGCTACGGCAGAAAGAGTGAATTTTCCGATTACCGTATTCAGTCAAGAGCCGGCAAGGGACTTATCAACTACCGAACAGAGCAATACGGTAAGGTAGCTATGATTGCACCTGTTTGCGATAACAACGATGTCATTATGATTTCCTCTGACGGAATTATTATAAGAACAAATGCCGACCAGATTTCCACCTTCCAGCGACCAAGCAAGGGCGTTAAGGTAATGAAGGTTAACGATGGTGAAAAGATTGCAACAATTTCAGTTGTTGATAAGCCGGTGGAGACTGAAGAGGAATTAATTCCCGATTCAGACGAAACAGCAGACAGCGCTGAAAACACGGATGAATAATAAAAAATTGTTAACAAATTGATTTTTTTGTAGCTTTTTGTACAATGTTGTTATATAATTTCTAATATTGTGCATTTATTATGCATATAAAAGATGTTGCGAATCAAAAAGAGGAGTTATGGAATGGAGAAGGAAACTTATAATATTGACGATATTCTCTCCGAGGTTAAAAAGAGAAAACAGGAGAGAGAGGAATCAGCTCCGTCTTTTGAAATAAAAACGAAGAACAGTGAGCTTCCTGCCGAAAAACCGAATAATGATGATAAACCTGAAGAAAGTAAAGCTGTAGAGGCTGAAGAACAAAAGAAATTTGACAATCTGTATGTTCGCAGCGAAAACGGAATTGCAGACAGCAGTATTGAAGAAGAGAAAACAAAAAAAGATGATGTTGTATTCACGGAAGAAAAGTCTGTTGAGATAAAGACAGAAACAGAGCCGAATGCGGATGAAGAAGCAAGCACTGTGTCCGCTGAACAGGAACAGCAGGATAAAGAATCCATAGGTGGCAGTGAAAACGGTTTTGTCGATTTGCTTTCCTTTGCTGATAACAGTGAATTGGATACTGAAATTCAGGAAAAAGAAAAGGTAAAGTTTTTTAAAACAAAAAAGGGAAAAGTTATCAGAAATGTTATTATTGTTCTTTTGGCTGTTGTTTTAATTGCTGCAGCCTGTGCAGGCATTTATGTTTACAAGGCACTAAATGCAGTGAGTGATGACGATAACAATGCATCAAAAACAGAGCAGCGTTATACAGCTATGGACAAGCTAATTGAAAATTTCCCTGAAGTCAATGAAACTGACGCCGATCATCTTTCTTCACTGCAGGATATGATAAAAACCTGGTATTATAATGGTGCTCCATGCTCATCCAGCCATGTTCTCAATGTTCTTCTGGTTGGTGAGGACACCAGAGGGGATGAAATATTAGAAGAAGATACAAGAGCAGACGCTGCAATTATTGTAAGTATAAATACCGACAATAAGCAGATAACACTTACATCCATTCTTCGTGACACCTATGCATATTGGGAAAATGTTCCCGGTGATGAAACTACAGGTGAGTTCGGCAAAATCAACGGCGCAATGGCTATGGGCGGCATAAGCTGTTACATTAACTGCGTTGAAAAGATGTATAAGATTGATATTGATGATTATGTAATTGTTAATTTTGACAGCTTTGAAGGAATTGTTGATGAGCTTGGCGGTGTGGATATTGAAATAACATCTGCTGAGATTAACGAAATCAATAATCATCAGGACAGATACGGCTATGTTACCATTGAGCAAGCCTTTGAGGGTAACAGCGGTGTAATGCGATTGACAGGTGAGCAGGCTCTTGCTTACTGCAGAATAAGAAAGCTTGACAGTGACAATAAGAGAGCTGACAGACAGAAAACCTGTCTTACAGAAATATTTAACGGTGTCAGGGATGGTAGTTCCGTTACGCTGTTAAAGGTTGTGAACAAGCTTCTTCCGTATGTTAAAACAGGTTTCAGCACCAATGAGATTATTTCAATTTCAAAATATGCATTATCACAGGGCTGGCTCAGCTATGATATTAAAATGACAAGTGTACCGAATGCAAGAATCAATGAAAAGGGTGCAGGCGGTGTATATTATGGTGCATGGTGCTGGAAGGCTGACTTCCCACAGGATGCAAATTATTTGCAGACATTGCTCTACGGCAAATCATCTATTGTTCTTGCAGAAAAAAGAGTTGACATTTTAAATTGCAACCTTTATGGTTTTTATAATGAAAGTCTGGTTCCATGCTATGCAGTAATTCATAACAATAGTTATGGCGAAGCAACAACCTATGAGTCAACAACAGAGGAAGATACACAGACAACAAATTAATACGCAGTAAAATAAAAGACACCGAAGTTAAATGCTTCGGTGTCTTTTTGTATACAGTTATTTATTGATAATCAGTTCCTTAATGATTCCGAATATTTCACGGAGTAAAAATACATGCAGAACAGTCAGCTTTGTTTTTGCACTTTGCGGTGATGATTTCAGTCCGTAACGGTTGCAAATCATGGATGCTCGGAGCTGGTGATATTCACTGGTAGCAACTGCAATTTCCTTATCAAGTCCCAGCGAGTTAATCAGTTTCAGTGAAAAGGCAATATTTTCATCAGTTGTTGTTGATTTATCTTCTAAAATCAGCCGTGATTTAGCAATGCCCTTTTCAAGTAAAAAATTTTTCATACACTCTGCTTCACTCAATGCCTCATCCTTGCCCTGACCTCCGCTGAGAATTGCCAATGCTTTCGGATTTTTCATTAAAAAATCATAAGCTGCATCTGCTCTTTTAATCAGTGAAAGGCTTGGCTTGTCCCATTTTACACGACAGCCCAGAACAATTATAACCTTTTCATTGCAGGCTTTTGTTTTGCCTTTGATATAAATAAAACTCATCAGCGTTATAACACTAACGATTCCGAGAGCCGCAGCGACAAATAAAATGTTCCATAAGGTATGGTTAATTCTGTTAAACATCAGCCCTAAAGCCGTAATATATATTCCGCCGAGAATACCTGCAATATTCCCGGCGTTAAATACATCCTCAAATACAGTCAGTGAAAAGACTGCAATTATAAAAATGCCTGTTATTAAAAGTGCAATTGTCATTACTTTGTCGGAACAATTTTGTCCTTGCCACCCATATACATACGAAGTGCCTCAGGAATCAGAACAGAGCCGTCAGCCTGAAGATTGTTTTCCAAAAATGCAATAAGCATTCTCGGAGGAGCAACTACTGTATTGTTTAATGTGTGAGCAAGGTAGTTACCGTCTTCACCCTTTACTCTTATTTTAAGTCTTCTTGCCTGTGCATCCGTAAGATTTGAGCAGGAGCCGACCTCAAAATATTTCTTCTGTCTTGGTGACCAAGCCTCAACATCAACACTCTTAACCTTAAGGTCAGCAAGGTCGCCTGAACAGCATTCAAGTGTTCTTACGGGAATGTCAAGTGAACGGAACAAGTCAACCGTGTTCTGCCAAAGCTTGTCAAACCACATTTTTGATTCCTCAGGCTTGCATACAACAACCATTTCCTGCTTTTCAAACTGATGAATACGATAAACACCGCGTTCTTCAATGCCGTGTGCACCCTTTTCCTTTCTGAAGCAGGGTGAGTATGATGTGAGTGTTTTGGGAAGCTCGCTTTCAGGTGTGATTGTGTCAATGAATTTACCAATCATTGAATGCTCGGATGTACCGATGAGGTATAAATCCTCGCCCTCAATTTTGTACATCATTGCATCCATTTCCTCAAAGCTCATTACACCAGTAACAACATTAGAGCGAATCATAAACGGAGGAACAACATAGGTGAAGCCTCTGTCAATCATAAAGTCACGTGCATAGCTGATAACTGCACTGTGGAGTCTTGCAATATCACCCATTAAATAGTAGAAACCGTTTCCTGCAACTCTGCCTGCCGCCTCAAGGTCGATACCGTCAAAACGCTCCATAATGTCAGTATGATAAGGTACTTCAAAATCGGGAACAACAGGCTCACCGTATTTCTGCACCTCAACATTTTCGGTGTCATCCTTACCAATCGGAACAGAATCGTCAATGATATTCGGAATGGACATCATAATCTGGGTAACTCTCTCGTTAAGCTCCTTTTCTTTTGCAGCAAGCTCTTCAAGCTCTTTTGCCTGTGCATTGACCTGCTCACGGATTGCCATTCCTTCTTCCTTTTTACCCTGGCTCATCAGTGCACCGATTTGTTTTGACAGCTTATTTCTGTTTGCACGCAGCTCATCAGCTCTTGTCATTGCAGCACGTCTTTCGGTGTCAAGCTCAATTACCTCATCAACAAGAGGAAGCTTTTTGTCCTGAAATTTCTTTTTAATGTTTTCCTTTACTATCTCGGGATTTTCCCTTACAAATTTAATATCTAACATTTTTTATTCTCCTAACTTATTTGCAATTTCCTTTAAATCATCAACAGAATAGAACTCTATTTCAAGTGTGCCCTTTCCTCTGCCGTTATAAACCTTGACTTTTCTGCCAAGTACCTCTGTAAGTGATAATTCAACCTCATCATAAAAAGAATCACGTCTTCTTGATGAAGAGCGAACTTTATTAACATTTTCTTTTGTTTTCGATAAACGCTCAACATCTCGTACAGTGAGATTGTTTTTAACAATATTTTGTGATATTTCATATATCATTGCGTCATTATCAAAGGCAAGCAAAGCACGTGCGTGACCTGCTGAAATATCACCATTTCGAGTCATATCACGTACCTCAGGGGGTAATTTCAGCAATCTGAGTGCATTTGCAATGGCAGGACGTGACTTGCCAACTGAAACAGCAACATCCTCCTGCGTAAATCCGCACCTATCTATGAGTGCCTGGAGTCCCTCTGCTTCTTCAATAGGGTTTAAGTCTTCACGCTGTAAATTCTCAATAATAGCGATTTCCATGGTTTCAACATCGCTCAATTCTTTTATTACAACGGGGACTTCCTTTAATCCTGCTATTCGTGATGCTCTCCAGCGTCTTTCACCTGCAACAAGCTGATATCCGCCTGTGGGCAAGGGTCTTACTAATAGGGGCTGCAGTACGCCGTGCTGAATAATACTGTCAGCAAGCTCCTGAAGAGCACCCTCATCAAATGTTTTTCTTGGCTGGTCTTTATTCGGAATAATTTCATTGATAGATAGTGTGTTCGTAGAAACCATATCATCAACGGCATTTTCCATCATAAGGGCACTTAAGCCTTTACCAAGACCTGATTGTTTTTTTGCCATAGTGTACCTCTCATTGTTTTTTCAAAAATTCATCCGTAAATTTTTTATATGCAAAGCTTGGTTTAGAATACTTTTCGTAATAAATAATAGGCTCACCAAAGCTTGGAGCCTCTGCAAGCTTGACACTTCTTGGTATTTTTGTCTTATAAGCTTTATTGGGGAAGAAATTGTCTACCTCATCCATAACCTGCTGATTCAGCTTTAATCTTGTATCAAACATTGTAAAGAGCACACCTTCCAGCTCTAAATGTTCATTATAATGCTGTTTTACTGTTCTTACTGTTCCTAAAAGCTGGCTCAGTCCTTCAAGTGCAAAATATTCGCACTGTAAAGGTACAATAAGTGTATCAGATGCCGTTAAAGCATTAAGGCTGATTAAGCCTAAGCTTGGCGGACAGTCTATAATAATATAGTCATAGTCCATCACAATAGGTGCTAAAGCCTTTTTTAAGGCTTTAAATCTGTTTTCATTCTCTGCAAGCTCTATTTCTGCACCGGCAAGGTCCATATCTGCAGGGAGCACAGATAGATTTTTGTATTTTGTTTTTATAATGGCATCCTTAACAGATACGTCATTTATAAGCACATCATAGGATGATGCCTCTATCTGTGATTTATCAATTCCTACACCGCTTGTTGAATTGCCTTGTGGGTCACAGTCAACAAGCAGGGTATTTTTTCCTTTATGACCTAAGCAGGCAGCAAAGCTGACACAGGTTGTAGTTTTGCCGACACCGCCTTTTTGATTAAATATTGATACTGTTTTTCCCATATAGCACCTCCATAGCAATAATTATACATCATATTGAGAGGGTGTTCAAGTGTTTCACGTGAAACACTTGAATTATTTTTCAAAAATTGTGGTTTGATATTTTGAACACTCTATATATAGATGTTTCACGTGAAACATCACTGTTTAACATAAAAGCACAATAATTTGTAAGCACCAAATAAGGTTTTAAAATAAACATAGTTTATATGAAAATCTATATGTAGTGGTTTGTTTCATATGTAACACAATTGAATTTATCCGTAAATGCAGAAAAAACGAGCTTGCGCCCGTTTTTTCCACGTGATGAAAAGAGGAGAATATGTTAAAACGGTTTCCCGTTTTAAGCGGATTTAGTGCACTTTTGTGCATTCTTTGGTATTCTTACCATAAATTCAATATAATCTTCTGTTTCCGTTTTATTCGATTTTGCATCTATTCCTGAATCCTTCATAGCCTGAATTGCTTTGTTGAAGGTATTAACAAATATTCTTACATCCTTAAATACTCTGTTTGTGTTATGCTTTGGTTTTACCCTTGTGTCAAGCATATCTGCTATGTAGGCTTCTGTCTGCTCAACATTCAGGTGTTTTTCAGTTATTGCCTTAAGGGTTGTCCAAATTTGTTTTTCACTTTCAAGCTTAAGCAGAGCTCTTGCGTGGCGTTCTGTCAAACCCTCTTTTTCGATAAAATACCGCACATCAACAGGTAATCTGAGTAATCTCAGCTTATTTGACAGTGAGGATTGACTTTTTCCCAGCTTTTTTGCTATTTGCTCCTGTGTTAAGCCAAAATGACTCATTAACTGACTGATTGCCTGTGCTTCTTCAAAAAAAGCAAGGTCACTGCGCTGTATATTTTCCAGAATTGAAAAAACAGCACTTGATTCATAATCACAGTCAATGATTACACAGGGAACAGTCTGAAGATTTGCAAGTATGGAAGCTCTGAGTCTTCGCTCGCCTGCAACAATCTCAAAATAGTCGCTGTTGTTGATTTGTCTGCATATCAGCGGCTGCAAAACACCGTTCTCTTTTATTGAGTCTGCCAGAGAGAGCATGTCCTCACTTTTAAACTGCTTTCTCGGTTGATAGGGATTTGGCAGTATTTTTTCAGTAGGCACCTGAACAATTTGTTGCATTAGCTCATCTCCTTGTCTATACTATACCATATTGTTTAACAGAAAAAAAGGATTTCTCATAGTGAGAAATCCTTTGTCTTCGACATATATCTGCTCCATTAAAGGGGTCTGGTATCAATTTTTTTAGACTTTCGGGGATACTTTGTCGGTGTTTGCGATATTTTTCTTATTATAATGATTGATCTTTTATCGCCATTTGACAGGGTGAACTCTGCAAATTTTGCCAGCTCGCCACCCAACACTTCAATTGCGTGGTTAGCCTGTTCTAATTCCTCTTTTCCGCTTGCACCTTTCATGGCGATAAACAGTCCGCCAACCTTTACAAGGGGCAGGCAGTATTCACAGAGCACATTAAGCTGTGCAACAGCACGTGCTGCCGCAAAATCAAATTTTTCACGAAATTCATTGCTTCTGCCAAGCTCTTCAGCGCGTGAATGCTTTGTTTCAGCAATCATACCTGTATTATGTAATACATCCTTAATAAAAGCGAGCTTTTTTCTTACACTGTCCACAAAGGTAACATTTAATTCGGGATTTGCAATAAGCAGAGGCATACCCGGAAAGCCTGCACCGCTGCCAATATCAATTAATGACTGCCCTTTATCTATTTTCACATATTTTAATATATTCAGGCAGTCGACAAAATGCTTTATAACTATTTCATCAGGCTCGGTTATAGCTGTTAAATTAACGTGTTTGTTCCATTTAACAAGGTAGTCGGCATATTGATCAAATCGATCCAATCCGTACTCGCCGATATCAATACCAAGTTTGTCAATTTCGCCCTTTAAAAGATCATAGTCTATCATAAGCTCTCCAATATAATGTTGAGTGCAGCAATGTCAGCAGGGTTAACACCGCTGATTCTGCTTGCCTGCCCCAGGTTTTCAGGTCTGATTTTGCTTAATTTTTCAACAGCCTCAAGTCTTAAGCCTTTTAGCTTGCTGTATTCGATGGTTTCAGGAATTTTTTTGTTTTCGATTCGGCGCATTTCCTTAATCTGCTGTTCCTGCCGTTTGATATAACCCTCATATTTTACGGCAATTTCAACCTGTTCAAAAACCTCACGGGGAAGATTTGGTCTTGTATCATCAAGCTCTGTTAAATCACTATATTTTATCTGGGGGCGTTTGATTAATTCAATCATTTTGCAGCCTCGCTGCAGTGGAGCAGTACCACATTCAATAAGAATTTGCTGAAGTTTATCAGTGAGAGGGATAGATTTTTCCTTAATTCTGTTTAGCTCCTCATTGACGCACTTCTCCTTATATACAAATTTATCATATCTTGACTGAGAAATCAAGCCTATTTTATAACCAATCGGAGTTAAACGCATATCTGCATTGTCCTGACGGAGCACAAGACGGTATTCACTGCGGCTTGTCATCATCCTGTATGGGTCGGTACAGCCCTTTGTTACAAGGTCATCAATCAGAGTACCGATATAGGAACCGCCTCTGTCCAAAACAAGGGGCTCTTCACCTTTGATTTTGAGTGCCGCATTGATTCCTGCAACTAAGCCCTGTGCGGCAGCTTCCTCGTAACCGCTGGAGCCGTTGAACTGACCTGCACCATATAAGCCCTCTATATCGTTGAACTCAAGGGTGGCTTTCAGTGCAGTGGGATCAACGCAGTCATATTCAATGGCATATGCCGTTCTCATAACCTGTGCGTTTTCAAGTCCGGGTATGGTGTGAATAAAGGCAAGCTGAACATCCTCAGGCAGAGAGGATGAAAGACCCTGTAAATACATTTCCTCAGTGTTCAGTCCGCAGGGCTCAATGAAAAGCTGATGGCGTTCCTTGTCTGCAAAGCGGACAATTTTATCTTCAAAAGAGGGACAGTATCGTGGTCCTTTACCCTCAATTTTTCCTGAATACATCGGACTTCTGTGAAGATTGTCAAGAATGATTTGCTTGGTTTGGTCATTTGTATATGTAATGTGACAGCAAACCTTATTTTCAGGCGGTTTTTCGGTGTCAAAGCTGAAAGCAACCGTTTCCTCATCTCCATACTGAACATCCATTTTTGAAAAATCTATTGACTGCCTGTTGACTCTTGACGGCGTTCCTGTTTTAAATCTTCTGAGAGGAAGATTCAGCTTTTTCAGTGCAACAGCCAATTCCGTTGAAGGAAACATTCCATCAGGACCGCTTTCGTAGGAAACATCACCAATATAAATTCTTCCGCCGAGGAAGGTACCTGTTGCAATTATGACTGCTTTTGCAGTGAACAGGGCTTCAAGCTTGGTTTTAACCTGCCATAAACCGTTGTCGAGTCTGATTATATCTACAATTTCACCCTGACGAATGTCCAGATTGTCCTGTAATTCAAGTGTATGCTTCATTCCTGCAGAATATTCACGTCGGTCAATCTGTGCACGCAGTGAATGAACAGCAGGACCCTTGCCGAGATTCAGCATTCTGGATTGAAGGGAGTATTTGTCGGCAGCTTTACCCATTTCACCGCCGAGAGCATCAATTTCTCTTACAAGGTGCCCCTTGGATGTGCCGCCGATAGACGGATTGCACGGCATGTTTCCTACCCAGTCAAGATTAATTGTAAAAACAGCGGTTTTGCATCCCAGTCTTGCTGAAGCAAGGCATGCCTCAATGCCTGCATGACCCGCACCGATAACGATTACATCATATTGTCCTGCAAAATATTCCATAAAGTTTCCTTCATTTCTGATAAAATGTTTATATAAATTATTTTCCCACACAAAAGTTGGCAAATATATTGTTCACAACCTCCTCGGTTGCTTTTTTTCCTGTTAAAGTCAGAAGCTCATCAATAGCACTGTCAATCATCACATTGATTGCATCATAGGTAATGCCGAGTTCGGCACCTGTTCGTGCTTCGGTAATGCAATTCAGTGCATTCTGTACACAGAGCTTTTGCCGTTTGTTAGCCAGAATCGGCTGAGAGGTATCCACATTTCCAACGCCCAACAGCTCTTTTATTTCTTTTGACAACAAATCTGCACCATTGTTATTTTTTGCAGAAATGAAAACAATGTGCTCAAAATTGCTTTTTATTTTATCTGTTTCAATTTCCTGCTCCAGGTCTGTTTTATTGATAATTGCGATGCAGTTTTTATTTTTGCAATTATTAATAAGTATTTCGTCTTCAGCACTTAATCTTTCGGAGCCGTCAAAAACCGCAAGAACAAGTGATGCAGATTCAATTTTTTCAATTGCCTTCTGAATACCGATTGACTCAACAATATCATTACTTTCGTGTATGCCTGCCGTGTCACTGAGATGAAGAATTATGTTGTCAAGCCTTACAGAATTTTCAACAATGTCACGTGTTGTTCCCTTAATATGTGTAACAATGCTTTTTTCTTTGCCTGACAGCATATTCATAAGTGTTGATTTGCCTGCATTCGGTTTACCGACAATTGCAGTGTCAACACCTTCGGTCATTGCCGTGCCGTTTTCATAATTCTTAATCAGTGCAGACAAAGCTGTTTCAGCATTCTGCAAGGTAGCTAAAAGGGTATCCTCCTCAAGCTCGGGGATTTCCTCATCAGGGTAATCAACCCATGCAGACATCAGTGCACTGCAGTCAACAAGCTTTTCTAAAATTTCTGAAATTTTATTGCTCAAAGAGCCTTGGAGTAAATTAAAGGATGCTTTTGCAGCCTCCTGTCCCTGCGCCGTTATCAGTGAAGCAACTGCTTCAGCCTGTGCAAGGTCCATTTTGCCGTTTAAAAAGGCACGCTTGGTAAACTCGCCCGGTTCGGCAGGGCGGGCACCTGCGTTAAATACAGCCTCCAGAGTTTTTTCAACAATAAAAATTCCGCCGTGAACAGACAGTTCCACAACGTCCTCACCGGTGTAGCTTTTTGGATTTCTGAAAACAAGGGCAATTGCATTGTCAAAGCTTGTGTTCTGATAGTAAACATTACCGAATTTTGCAGTATACCCCTTAATCTGTGAAAGGGGTGTGCCGTCAAGTGCTTTAAATACTTTATCTGCAACAGAAATTGCAGTGTCACCGCTGATTCTGATAACACCGATTCCTGCAACGCTGTTACCTGTTGCAATTGCAGCGATAGTATCTGACATAACAATTACCTCCAAAATAATGAATAATTGCAAAAAACAGCTAAGGATGAACTTAGCTGTTTTAATACGCATATTATGAAAAATCTTTTAGTCCTTATTAACCTCAATTTTTCCGAATTTCGGAATATCTGCACGGTCAACTCTCTTTTCACGGTTTGGGTCTGCAGCAACAGGAGCCTTAGGAGCTCTGCTTCTTCTGTGACCGCCGTTATCTTTTACGCCGCCAACCGGCTCAATAAGAACTCGTCTGTCCACACCTGAGCCAACTGAACGTGATGTAACACCCTCAATTTCCTGAACTGCAGTGTGAATGATTCTTCTTTCATATGGATTCATTGGCTCAAATCCATATCTTCTGCCTGTTTTTAAAACATAATTAGCATTTTTTTCTGCCAATGCTCTGAGCGTTTTTTCTCTCTTATCACGGTAATTTCCGACATTTACGATAACTCGTACATAGGTGTCGGTATTACGCTTGATTGCCAGGCTTATTAAATATTGTATTGCATCAAGTGTTTCACCGCGATGACCGATTATGATTCCGATGCTTTCTGTTTCAATATCAATTTCAACAGCATCGTTCTTTATCGCAGCTTCAATTTTAGCATCGTCAATCTTAAAGCCGTCAAGTATGGTTTTAAGATAACTTTTTACATAGTCTAAATCTATATTGATAGAACTATCGAGCTTGTACTCCTGATGAGCCTTTTTAGGCTTTTGCTCCTGAACAGGTTTTGCTTTTTTAGCTTTCTGTTTTTCTTTTTCCTGCTCTTCAAATGACTTATTGTATAACGGAACACGCTTATCGTTTGGTTTTCTCGGGGCTTTGTAGTTTGCAGTTTTTCTTTCTTTTCTGTTGTCCTCAAAGCTCGCTTTAACCTGTGCATCACTGCCGCCGAATAAGCCAAGAACCTTTTTCTTGGGCATAGCAACAATCTCAATCTTAACATCCGCAGTAATCGGTGCATTAAGACCTGCTTTCGCAGCAAGAGTTGCTTCCTCGATAGTTTTACCGGTACCGATAAATTCCTTTATCATATATTCCTCCGATAATTATTTGATTTTCTTAACATTTTCCTCTCGAGAACGACGTTCAATGGTGTTTTCAACCATTAATCTTGCTTGTGTCTTTCTTGGCGGATATTGTTTGAAAATAAAGATTTGCTGCACAATTGCAACAAGGTTTGAAATAATCCAGTAAAAACCTACGGCTGCAGGAACTTTAAAAGCAATATATAATGAGAAGAACGGCATCATCAGCATCATCAGCATCATTTGTGTTGCCTGTTGACCTGCTGCAGGATTATTTTTCTTTTGAATTATAGTAGATATTACGCTTGAACCTAATGAGGTAACGAAGCTAAGGATAGGAATAATAACAATCTTGTTAAAAGCACCATCCTCTGTTTTCCAGTGGGGGAAAGCTGTCATATCAAGACCGAACAGTGTCATACCATTACGATAGGTATCAATATCAGCACAAAGCTCATTGGTAAATATCTGTGGAAACTGAGCCTGTAAGGTCTCCCTATAGGAGTCAAAGTTTTCAAGCATATTCAACTGGAAATAGGTGATTTTTTCACCCTCGTGACCCGGCATACCCTGAAATATTGGCAATATTGTGTCAAGAATTGCCTGAGAGTTTGCGGTGAAGGGGGAATCACCGATAAGCTGAGCTGCACCCAGTACATAGGAAATAGGATAGTAAATGATACCGATGATACCCATTAAGAATATCATCTGGAAAAGCATTGGTCCGCAGCCCATCTGCATAGGATTGTGACCCTCTCTGCTGTAGAGATTCTGCATTTCCTCGTTCATTTTTGCCTGCATCTTCTGACGTTCTGCAGGATTATTTCCGGTGTAAGCATATTTCTTTTGAATTTTCTGAATTTTTGGCTGCAATCTTGTGGTTTTTGCCATTGTTTTCTGCTGTTTTACATTAAGCGGTAAAAGAAGCAGACGGGTTACAATGGTAAAAATTATAATTGCAATAAAATACTGGTTATTCAGCAAATCCATAAGGAAGTTCATACAAATACCGAACAACCAATAGAGAATCTTGAAAACAGGAAAACCTTCAGATACAGTATCACCCATTTTAAGTAAAATAAAATTATTCATTCTTTATCCTTTTTGGTTTTTTTAGGCGGAACGGGGTCCCAGCCCCCTTTTGAAAAAGGGTTGCACCTTAAAATCCTCCACATTGCTAAAAGACTGCCCTTGAAAATTCCGTGAATTTCAATTGCCTCAATAGCATATTGAGAGCAGGTTGGATTAAATCTGCAGCAGCCGTATGAAAATCTCGGGCTGATTGTCAGCTGATAGGTTTTTATTAAAAAAATCAATATCTTTTTCAATCCAGTGCACCTAATGCCTTAAGCTGCTCCTCCATCTGGGCTTTGACCTCCTGCATTTTTACCCGGCTTGTTCTTGTTCTTGCAACAAAAACAATATCGTAGCTGTCATTTAAACCTTGCTCAAGCTGTGAAAACGCTGTTCTTATCAGCCGTCTTGCACGGTTTCTCTTAACTGCATTCCCGATTTTTTTGCCTGTGGTAATTCCGTAGACGGTTTCACCGCTGCGGTTTTTCATAACGTAGGTAACAATACAGGACGAGGCTTTGCTTTTGCCCCTATAATAGAGCCTGCGGAAGTCCTTGTTTTGTTTTAAGGTTTTGCTTTTCACCCAATCACTCCTAATCGGTAATTAGTAAGAAAGCTTCTTTCTGCCCTTAGCACGACGGCGGGCAAGTACCTTTCTACCATTCTTTGTTGCCATTCTTTTTCTGAAGCCATGCTCTTTTTTAGCGTGTCTTTTCTTTGGCTGGAAAGTTCTTTTCATTTTTTTCACTCCTTATCAAAAGACTAAACTTGTCTTAAT
>DKYL01000050.1:50333-50616 GCA_002493325.1 Ruminococcaceae bacterium UBA7101 | reverse complement strand
CTAAACTTGTCTTAATCTTTTATATTCTCTGTACGGGTATAGTACAGGCAGATTTTGTCGAAGAGATACAACTCCACACAAGCAACCGAGAGCCGAACAAAATAAGTTTTAAAAAGGCTGATTTTGTCTTATATTGCGTTAAAATTTTCGGAATACGAAAG
Organism: Ruminococcaceae bacterium UBA7101; assembly: GCA_002493325.1. Classification (GTDB taxonomy): domain Bacteria; phylum Bacillota; class Clostridia; order Oscillospirales; family Acutalibacteraceae; genus Eubacterium_R. The sequence goes on along the minus strand of DKYL01000050.1, from coordinate 50,455 downwards.
TATTCCTGTAAATTTATGCCTTATCTAATTCAAAATCAGCACTTTTTAAAATGCTTCGCACCTGAAATACAAAACAATGTGTATAGCCGAGCATTTCTTTTTCGCAGGCATACTGTCGTATG
>DKYL01000050.1:49926-50049 GCA_002493325.1 Ruminococcaceae bacterium UBA7101 | reverse complement strand
CGCAGGCATACTGTCGTATGGCAAGAGAAAAAATGTTCAGCTATGCCATTGTTTTGCATTTCAGGCTGTTGTGTTCGACTTTCGGTTGCTTAACGGTAGATATTATATATTAAAATATAATGA
>DKYL01000050.1:49076-49642 GCA_002493325.1 Ruminococcaceae bacterium UBA7101 | reverse complement strand
TATTATATATTAAAATATAATATCTTGTCAACAAAAATTTGAATAAACTTGTATTTATTCTTTTTATATATTATAATAACACTATATATTGCGTACAGCGCTTTTACCAACAACTAAAATGAAACGGGGTAAACGGAATGCTTGGTATTATCGGAGCTATGGATGTTGAAGTAAATGCCATAAAAAATAAAATCACAAACAAAACCGTAACACAAAAAGCGGGTGTTGAATTTGTCTGCGGGCTTATTGAAAATGTTATGGTTTGTGTTGCACAGTGTTCACCGGGCAAGGTCAATGCGGCAATCTGCACGCAGGCAATGATTGACAGCTTTGATGTTGACAAAATTATTAATGTCGGTGTGGGTTGCTCCCTTTCAAAAGATGTTGTTATTAAAAATGTTGTTATTGCAACTGATGTCTGTGAATATGATATAGACATTACTGCACTTGGTGAGCCGAGAGGCTTTATAAACGGTCTTAATGTTATTAAGGTCAGTACTGACAGGGAGCTGAGCGAAAAGCTGGCACGTACTGCAATAACGTGCGGTGAAAAAATACACCGCGGT
>DKYL01000050.1:48596-48788 GCA_002493325.1 Ruminococcaceae bacterium UBA7101 | reverse complement strand
TGCGGTGAAAAAATACACCGCGGTACAATAGCAAGCGGTGATACCTTTATTGCAGACAGCAGTCTTAAGCAGTTTCTAAATAATGAATTTGATGCAATCTGCGGTGAGATGGAGGGCGGTGCTATCGGTCATACCTGCCTTGCCAACGCAATACCCTTTGCAGTGATTCGTTCAATCAGTGACGGCGGTGAC
>DKYL01000050.1:35378-48306 GCA_002493325.1 Ruminococcaceae bacterium UBA7101 | reverse complement strand
CGTTCAATCAGTGACGGCGGTGACGAAAGCTCACAGATAGATTACCCTATATTTAAAAAAATCGCTGCAGAAATCTCTACAGCGATTATTGTTGAATATATTAAATCCGAGCAGAATCAGTTTGCTCTGTATTAATCAAGGTAAAAGCTTGTAAGTATCTGCTCTTCGGCTCTGTTGATAAGATTGATAAATGCATTGCTTTCGCACATATCGTTACCGTTTCTTGACTTATCCTCAATCAGACCGAATTTTGCATCTTCTACTGCAATGGCAGCATTTGCAAGCTCTCTTCCGAGATTAAAATCTATTTTAAATATTTCCTTTGGCAGTATGCCTGCCTTTGCCATGGTGAGTGCACCGCGATATACACAAAGTGCATAGTAGTCATAAATGTACTTAACAGCCTGTGCATCCTTGGCAGATGAAATAATATCAAGCAGAAATGTTGAAGCCTGTGCCAGTGTGCCGACACTGATTTCACCATTTTCATCAATAGGGGTGTCGATATAGGATGTGTCAATACCATTGCGGTTGCTGCTTACACCTAAAAGGTAGTCGGTGGTTACACCGTAGTATTCGCCGCATTTGATAACAAAATCAAGTCCGCATTCTCTTATTCCCTTTTCATAATGGCTGAGAAGCGCCTGACTGATTCCAAGGTCAAAAGCCGCTTTTTTCTGGCTGATTCCTCTTTCCTTGCGAAGCTGGGTTAGCACCGCTGCAAAATTGGAAAGCTTGTCAGTCTTGCCTTTTTTTGCTTTCTTTTTTTCAATTAGATTTTCCATAAAACCCTCCACATATTACAAATAGTATTATATCTCTGATATTACTATTTGTAAAGTGTGAATTTTATATTGTTAACTATTTGTAACATTTGGCTAAATAAGGAGCTTTTTCATATGAAATCATACACAGTTTATTTATTCCGTCACGGATTAACCAAAGGTAACTTAAACGCACAGTATATTGGGCATACGGACTTGCCCTTAACTACCGATAGTATAGCGAGCTTGAAATCAATTAAAGCGCACGAGCATTATCCAAAGGTTGAAGCCGTGTTTTCTTCACCGCTTAAGCGTTGTAAGGATTCTGCAAAAATTATGTTCCCTGAAAGTAATACGATTATAATAGATGATTTTATTGAATATAATTTCGGCGAATTTGAACAGTGCACCGCAGAGGATTTGAAAAATAATGATGATTTTAAAAATTGGATAAGAGGCGATATGAATGCACGAACGCCATATGGTGAAAGCAATGCTGAGTTTGTCAGCCGTGTCTGCCTTGCCTTTGAAAAGGTGATTGACGGATGTATAAAAACAGGAACGAACAATGTTGCAATTGTGGGTCATGCAGGTGTGCTTATGACAATACTGTCCTGTTATGGTTTGCCCGAAGCACCGATGGCACACTGGCAGATGGATGCAGGCTATGGCTATAAGCTCCGTATCACGCCGTCACTCTGGATGCAGGGCAAAAAGCTTGAGGTAATAGATACATCGCCGACAAGTATTAAGGATATGACTAATGATTAAAAATATAAAAATACCCCACAGATTTCACTCTGTGGGGTATCTGTTATTTACTGTTCTTTTTTCTTTGCAGCAAGAACTGCTGTTCCTGCACCTGCGAGTGCAAGTGACAGTGCGATTGTCATTGCGCCTGCACCTGTTGAAGGTGATTTTTTAGATGTGTTCTTTTTTGTTTGTGTAGCTGCTGTAGTGTCATTATTTTGTGTTACAAGGGGTTTAATCGGACGTTTTGTTGTTGACTCAGTCTTGGTCGGGTCTTTCTCTGAAACATCAGGATCTTCAGAGTCATCCCAGTCAATTGGCTCATCAATTAACTCTTTGAATTCAAGCGCATTTTTATAAGATGTTAATCCGCGAAGAGCATCAAAGCTTGCAAAAAGATTTGGTTCGCCGCCAACCTCAAAGGAATACGCACCCTCTGTTGAGGTTTTGAATGCAGTGAGCTGATTATAAATCTCTGTGCTCTTGTCAAGACTGATTGTTTCAGCGTTATCATCAAGCAGTGAATCAAGCCACTCATATTCCGCATAAGCCATAAGTGCAAGTGCTGTTGAATCTGCATTCAGTGTTGTTGTGTACTGGGTATCGCAGAAATATCCGCCCTCTGTTTTGTAGGTTTCAATAACCTTGAGTGCATCGTTAAGCTGTGCTGTGTATTCATCTGAAGAGTAGGTGATTGCAGAAATGAAATAAGCAGTGTTATCACAGCTGAAGCCCCAGTTTTCCATACCCTTGCCCATTGTATAATACTTGTCAACAAAGTTCTTGCAAACGGCTTTGCAGAAAGCTTCGTCCTCAATATAGAAAAGAGCAGGGATTACTATATTATAATAGTAAGGATTTATTTCTGAATCTGCAGGCATTGCGGCAAAGGCTGCAGTTAAATCATAGCCCTCAAATTCCCATACATCAATGTCGTTGAACATAAGAATTTCAATGACAGCGGCATAGGTTGCAAGGCTCTCGCCGTACTGTGTAATCAGCTTTCCGTTGTTAGCCTTGATGTTTTCCTTAACACTTGCAAGGAATTTGTCATTATATTTTGACAAATCGGCACCTGATTTGGTGAGATAGTAGAAATCAACAGCATCATCAATTGTGTAGTCACCTTCTTTTTGTGAGGTGATGTAATTAACAATTTTGTTCATTTCCTTCTGCACGTTTTCGCTTTTCGGCTGTGACTGTGCAAATGCGGTAATGCTTGCTGTGAGCATTACACAGATTGCAGTAATAACTGCTAAAAACTTTTTCATATTTTTAACCTCCAATATGTTTTTTATGATAACAAGGACAAAGCTCTGTGCTAACATACATAAGAAAAAATAATACTGTCGCCCTGTGATACCGTGTATTTATCACAGCTTTTCGGTGGAGAACTGCCGTTGACAGTGTATACCCAGCCGCTTTGCTTTCCGCAGTCAAATTCATCTATGTTATTGAAGCCTTTTACATATATGCCGTATACACTGTTCTGGGCATTTATTGTTACTCCGCTTTTGCTGCAGGCTGCTTTCAATGCGTCATAGGCGGTATCGCCGTTGTCAATCGTTACAGTCCGGGTGCTCATAATGATTCCGTCTGCCGGAACAAATTCCTCGTGCCCTGCTTTAAGATTGTCCATATTATTAAGGACTTTTTTACACTCAATTTCAATACTGCAGGTAATTGATGACGAGGTTGTGCTTGTTGTGGTTGTTTTAACAGCTTTTTTAGTTGTTGTTTTATTTTCTGCTTTTTTTGTTGCGGAAGTCTTTTGGGTTGTGGAATCCGTTGCCGATGCTGCAGCAGTGGATTTATTTTGCTTGGGCATTGAATTTTGCGAATCGGACTCACTGACCGTTTTTTCTGTCTGACTGCCCTTTTCAGTTACTTTGCTGTGTTCAGCAGATATGGCTGATGCAGATGTTATATTATTTAATGTCTGCTCCTCAGGCAGGTTTTCGCTGCTGCAGCCGACAAATGATATGAATATAAATATTATAGTAATTAATATAGATATATATTTTATATTTTTTTTCATAAAAAACACCTCTGTTTGGACAGAGGTGCAGCAGGTCTTTTAATTCATTTGCCTTTCCGCTTGCCCAAAAGCTGAATCAGATTTTCGGCAGGTATCCCGACTTATGATATAGAAATTTTCAGAACTTCGCTTGATACACCAACTTTAGGCAATGAATAGAAATCCGAACCTGCCCCAAATGCAGAATTAAAGCGAATTTGTGAAATTTTCGCTGTTGCCTTGCGTCAGCAAGGCTGCCATCTCAAAAATCAAAATTCATCTTTACTGCAAGCATTTTGGGTTTGCGAGTTAAAATTGGCTGATTTGTTCTTAATCAAGGCACAAAAACGCAGGAATACTTGCCGTATTCCGAGTATTTTTAACACAGAGTAAGGGCAAATCAGCCAATTTTAACCACGGTTTGGATTACTACTCATTGCATAGGTACGTCTTTCGTCAAATACGGTAATGGCGGTTGCTTAGGACTCTGACCTAATTCCCTTTTAATCCCGACTCGTTAAATCGGGAACCGATAACTATTGAATTTATATTAACAGTATAACATTAATAGATTATTGTTGTCAATTTATTGTTTTTCGTATACCTGGCGCTTGAGAATGCCGATGTAAGGCAGGTTGCGGTAGTACTGATTATAGTCAAGACCGTAGCCCACAACAAACTCGTTCGGAACATCAACACCAACGTAATCAGCCTTAATATCGGCAACACGCCTTGAGGGCTTGTCAAGCAGGGTAACGACTGCAATGGATTCAGGATTTCTTTCTGACAGCATATCGCATATGTGCTTGAGCGTTCTGCCGGTATCAAGAATATCCTCAACAAGCAGAACATCAAAGCCGCTTAAATCCTTTTCAATATCCTTAATTATTTCTACCTTTCCGCTTGATTCGGTGCTTTCACCATAGCTTGATGCCTGAATGAAATCAATATGGCAGGGTAAATCAATATGTCTTGTAAGATCGGTTAAAAAATATATTGAACCTTTAAGAACGCCTACAACAAGCAGTTTTTTGCCTGCATAGTCATTTGTGATTATTTCGCCGAGTTTTTTTGTTATTGAATAAAGTTCCTCCTCGGTAACAAGGATTTTTTCAACGTCTTTGTTCATAATTACTCCCCTTAAATTTAAGCGTAATACATCAATGCTCTTAAATTATAACATCAGGCTGTTGTAAAGTAAAGTAAAAGCCTTGCGTTTTTTATGGTATTTTGTTATATTAAAATCAAATAATGCTAAAGGAGTTTTTGCTGTGACTGAAACCGAAAAAATGGAAAAAGGCTTGATTTATGACTGCACTGTTGACGAAATTATGACTGTGCAGACGGGCTGTGTTAAATATATGAAGGAATATAATACCCTCGGACTTGGTGATGAGGAGCGAATGGAAGAGCTGATGAAGCTTATGTTTGCAGAGGTAGGCAGTGAAACTTATATTCAGCCTCCGTTTTATGCCAACTGGGGCGGTGCACATGTTCACCTTGGTGAAAGTGTTTATGCAAATTTCAATCTCACCCTTGTGGACGATGGTCATATTTATATCGGTGACAAAACAATGATAGGACCAAATGTAACGATTGCAACAGCAGGTCATCCGATTTTGCCCGAGCTGAGAGAAAAGGCATTGCAGTTTAATGTTGGTGTGCATATCGGAAGGAACGTGTGGATTGGTGCAGGTGCAATCATTGTTCCCGGTGTGACCATCGGTGATAATTCTGTTATCGGTGCAGGCTCTGTTGTTACAAAGGATATTCCTGCCAATGTTGTTGCAGTGGGCAATCCTTGCCGTGTTATGCGTGAAATCAGTGACCATGATAAAGAATTTTATTATAAAGATAAAAAAGTAAACTACTGATGTTTTCAGATATAGAAATCCCCTTGCAGTTTTGTAAACCGCAGGGGGATTTTTTAAATATGAAGAATTGCTGTGGCAAAGCCGAAATAAATCAGCAGGGAAAGAGCGTCCATTACAGTTGTAATAAAGGGTGATGAAATGACTGCAGGGTCAAGCTTCATCTTTTTTGCCAGAATAGGAAAGGCACAGCCAACCATCTTAGCAAATATTATTTCTATAATAAGGGTAAGACTGATTACCAGATCAACCTCAATGGTTATGCCGTCCATACCCAGCAGGGTTCTGTCAATAAACCATACCTTAACAAAGTTGACAGCGGCAAGGGTGATACCGCATACAAGACCTACACGCAGCTCCTTCCACAAAACCTTGAAAATGTCTTTAAAATCTATTTCATTCAGTGAAAGTGCACGGATGATTACTGCACTTGCCTGACCGCCTGAATTACCGCTTGTGCCTGTCAGCATCGGTATGAATGAGGTTAATACAATCAGCGCAGACAGCTTGTCTTCAAAGGCATTCAGAATCATACTGGTAAATGTGGCACTGACCATAAGGAACAAAAGCCACATAATTCTTGATTTCCAGGTTTCAAAAACGCCCATTTTAAGATAGGGCTTTTCATTCGGCAGGATAGCGTTCATCTTCTGAATATCCTCTGTGTTCTCATCAACAAGGACATCCATAGCGTCATCAACGGTGATGATGCCCACAAGCCTTTGCTCCATATCAACAACAGGCAGAGCAAGAAAGTCATACTTGCTGAGCAGGTTTGCTGCTGTTTCCTGGTCATCGTGGGTGTTGATATAGATGATGTTGGTTTCCATCAGCTCTTCAATTTTGTCATCATTGTCGTGAAGAAGAAGCTCCTTGACTGTTATTACACCGATAAGATGACGTGATTCGTCGGTTACATAACAGGTGTAGATTGTTTCCTTGTCAACACCCGTTCTGCGGATTCGCTTGATAGCATCCTCAACCGTGTTTGTCTTTTTCAAATCCACAAACTCCGGTGTCATAATTGAGCCTGCACTGTCCTCAGGATATTTCAGCAGTGTGTTGATGGAGGCTCTTGTCTGACTGTCTGTATTCTTAAGAATACGCTTAACAATGGTAGCAGGCATTTCCTCAATAATATCAACGGTATCATCAAGGTAAAGCTCGTCAATAACCTCACGCAGCTCGTTATCCGAAAATGCGTGAATCAGCATTTCCTGTGTATCGTTGTCAAGCTCAACAAAGGTTTCCGCTGCTTCCTCTTTAGGCAGCAGACGGAAAAATAAAATTCTCTGTTCAATGCTGAACTCATCAAAAAATACGGCAATATCCGCGGGATTAAATTCGCTGAGTATTTTTTTTATTTCAGAATAGTTTTTACTCTTGTAAAGAGATGAAAGCTTTTCTATGATTTCTTCAATCTGAATTTCTTCCAGATTCATAACATCATCTCCTTTTAAAATTTATTATTCAATGCTGCTGTAAAATGGCTTTTCCTCCTTGTCATAGGGGTTAACTGCAATTCGCTTTGTAACAGCAAACATAATCATAATTAATATCAAGCCGCCTGCAACAGAACAAAAAACCATTATAAATTCGGGCTTTTCAAAAAGCCTTGTACCCTCAACAAATGAAACATAGTCAGGCTGCTGCATTTCTGCTTTAACCTGTTCAGTGGTTTTGTTAACTCGTTTTATGTTTATGGAGTAATCCTTTTTATTTCCGTCAGACGCTGTGCAGGTCAGTGTGATTTTCGGTGTCTGGTCAGCAGACAGCTTTAATGTAACAGGTGCACAGTATGCATTGATATCACTTGTAACAGGTGTTATGGTCAGCTCTGTTAAATCAGACGGAATATACAGCTTATAAACCGTGTCGCTGTCATTGATTGCAGGTGACAGCTCACTGTAAGGCGAGTATATGGACGACAGTTTATTGTTGCCGTTCTGAACATAAGCAGCAGGATTGGAATATGTAAAGGTGTAGATTTTACTGCCCGTATCATATTGAAGTGTTGCCGTCAGCCCTGTCTGATGGTTTGTTTCATCATAAAGGTAATTGATAAATAAATCTGCATTACCCTTGAGTGCATAGCTGTCAAGGGTTGGTGAGGCAGTATTGTCATTTAAGGTTATGGTGTATTCCTGCACATTGTGGTCGAAGGTGCTGTCAATTTTTGCGTTTTTAAAGCTGATGTCAACTAATACAGGTGTAATGCTGTCGTTAGCCGATACGCTTACAGGGGTAATAATCCATGCGGAACAAATGAGTATCAGTATAAAAGCCAAGCTGATTTTTCTCCTCATAAAATCACCTCATTCAAAAATAATATAATTTGTAATACCCTTGCTGTCCAGATACTGTTTTGTAATTACAGGATTTTTTGCAGTAATGCAAAACACACAATTTGCATCATTGCTTGTGTAATCCTCTGTTTTTTCCTGCCATTCCTCATCAATCGCCTTGGCACTGTCCGATGTCAGATTCAGGTCAACAGCTTTTAACAGCTTTATTTCATCATTGAAATCAGAATAAAGCTTTTCGGCAAGCTTGTCAAATCCGCTGTTTTCAGCTTGTACTGCATCCTCGGGCAAATCATAATTATCAAGAACAAAAACAGTAATTCCCATTCCGACTGTTTCATCAATAATGCTTTTGATGTAGTTGTAAACACCCTGTGAATCCGGATTCAGATAAGTGTTTCCTGCACTGTCCTTGAATGGATTTCCGCCGTTAAAAAGAGCAAGACTTAAATCTGCAGCAGGTGCAATGTTATCCTTATAGCAGGAAATTATTCCTACAGGGAGCACGTCATTTTCCTTTAACAGGTCGGCAGACGCCTTCAAATCACTTGACGGTGATGATATTGCACCAAAGCTTGAAATGGTGGCAAGTGATGAGTTGTAGCCGATTGTTCCGTCATTTCTTTTTAAATCAAAGGCAAGGGAGGTATAGCCGTTGTCAGTGGCTGTGTCAATAACAGCACCGAGCATTAAGCCTCCGTCAAGGGATAATGACTGACAGCCACTGCCCTTGATGCTTATGTTGATATTGTTCAGATTTGCAGTGCTGTTTTCGTCACTTTCAACAAAGGGCATAGCATGGCGGTCCATATGAATATCCATTATAGTATATCCTGTTCCCACAAGAGCAACAGACACCACAGCAAGTAATGCATTTTTAAGGAGCTTGTCACGGCGCTCTTTTGTGAAAAACGGAGCTTTGGTTTTTTTCTGTTTGGACTGCTCTGCCGTATCCTCAAGAGCATTGATGTATTTGTCGGCAAAATAAATTTTTCTGCCTGTAGGCTGTTCGGTCCATTTCTGATTTCTGTCTTTATTGTTATAAAAGCGTTTTTTCTTCATATTCAACACTCGGCATTTTCTTTCAGAAGTTTGATTGTTGCAGCAGGGTCATCGCTTTTGAATACTGCTGAACCTGCTACAAAAACATTTGCACCTGCTCTGCCTGCAATTTTTATTGTGTCAGCATTAATTCCGCCGTCAACCTGTATATCCAGCTCAGGGCACTTTGCACGCAGTTCCTTGATTTTAGGCATAGTGCTTTCCATAAAGCTCTGACCGCCGAAGCCCGGTTCAACAGTCATCACAAGCACCATGGACAGCTTGTCAAGATAAGGGTATACTGCTTCAATCGGTGTGTTCGGTTTTACGGCAAGAGCTGCCTTGCAGCCTGCATCAACAATCTTATCAATTGTTTTTTCAATATCACTTTCACATTCAACGTGAAATGTTATTATGTCTGCCCCTGCTTTGATAAAATCGTCAATGTAGAACAATGGGTCGGAAATCATAAGGTGAACATCAAAGGGTGTGTCGCATACCTTATCAAGTGCTGCAATAACAGGTGCACCGATGGAAATATTCGGGACAAAGTGCCCGTCCATAACATCAAGGTGAATCAGCTCAGCACCGCCCACAGCACACTTTTTTAATTCGCTCTCAAGGTTTGCAAAATCGCTTGCCAGCACGGATGGTGAAATTTTGATGTCCATATATTTTCTCCTTTTAACACAGGGGGATTTTTGAAATTTATCAATTCGCATATTTATAGTATTATAATATGTTTTCAGAATAAAATCAACTTATACTTGTTTTTAAATTATTTATGTAGTATTATATACAAGATGTTTTATCGAAAGGTAAGTGAATGATATGATTCAGGCAAGCAATATAACAGTGCAGTTCGGCGGAAGGGCTCTTTTTGAAAGAGTTAATGTTACCTTTTCCGCAGGTAACTGCTATGGCATAATCGGTGCAAACGGTGCAGGTAAGTCAACCTTTTTAAAGGTTTTGTCAGGTGAGCTTGAGCCGCAGAAGGGTGAGGTTTTCATTACTCCCGGCGAAAGACTTTCTGTTTTAAAGCAGGATCACTTTGCGTTTGATGAGTACGATGTTATCCGTACTGTTTTAATGGGCAATCCAAGACTGATTGAGGTTATGGAGGAAAAGGACGCCCTCTATATGAAAGAGGATTTCACAGAGGAGGATGGCATTAAAGCAGGCGAGCTGGAAGCGGAGTTTGCCGATATGGACGGCTGGAATGCAGAAAGTGATGCTGAGTTTATGTTAAATAAGCTTGGTGTTTCCGACGAATACCATTATCTTAAAATGGCTGAGCTGCCGTCAGACCTTAAGGTTAAGGTGCTGCTTGCTCAGGCACTTTTCGGCAATCCCGATATTCTTCTGCTTGACGAGCCTACCAACCATCTGGATTTGTCCGCTATCCGTTGGCTTGAGAATTTCCTGCTTGATTTTGAAAATACCGTTATCGTTGTATCTCATGACAGACATTTCCTTAACAAGGTTTGTACGCATATCTGTGACGTTGATTTTGGTAAAATTCAGCTTTACACAGGTAACTACGATTTCTGGTATGAATATACACAGATGCGTCAGAGACAGGCAAGGGATCAGAATAAAAAGAATGAGCAGAAGATTAAAGAGCTGCAGGAATTTATTCAGCGTTTTTCTGCAAATGCTGCGAAATCAAAGCAGGCAACAAGCCGTAAAAAGCAGCTTGATGCCCTTGAAATGATTGAAATGCCTGTTTCAAGCAGACGTTTCCCGTATGTTGATTTTAAGCCTGACAGAGAGTGCGGCAACGATTTGCTCAGAGTTGACCACCTCACGAAAACAATCGGTGACAGAAAGGTGCTTGATGACGTATCCTTTGTTATTCACCCAAGGGAAAAGGTTGCTTTTGTGGGCAGTGATGTTGTGGCAAAGACTACCCTTTTCAAAATCATTATGGGCGAAATGGAGCCTGATGAGGGTGAGTATAAATGGGGAGTAACCACAAGTCAGAGCTATTTCCCGAGTGACAACAGCCCGTATTTTGACGGCGTTGATTTAACACTTGTTGACTGGCTCAGACAGTATACAACCTATACACTTGAGGCTGATATCCGCGGCTGGCTTGGCAGAATGCTGTTCTCAGGCGATGAGGCACTTAAAATGGCTAATGTGCTTTCAGGTGGTGAGCGTGTTCGCTGTATGCTTTGTAAAATGATGCTTTCGGGTGCGAATGTTCTTGTGCTTGACGAGCCTACTAACCACTTGGATCTGGAGTCAATTACTGCACTGAATAACGGACTTATCCGTTATCCTGAAACAATTCTGTTCACTTCTCACGACCACCAGTTTGTGCAGACTGTTGCTGACAGAATCATTGAAATTTCAGGCAATACAGTCCTTGACAGAAAGGGCACATATGACGAGTTCCTTGAGGACTTCAACGAAGAACAGCTTAAAAAGTATTAATAGTTTCAATTATATAAATATGTAATGAAAGCCGCGAACAGTTTGCTCACGGCTTTTTACTATACTTAAATAAAATAAAAAATATGGGGAATGACTTATTAAACCTCAAAGTTGCGAATAATGATGAAAGAGTTATGGCTTTCATAAAGGTTTAAGTTTGTCATCCCCCTGAATTGAAGGCTTGCTTAGCAGATACAAGCCGACAAAGCAAAGAATTTTAAGGTGCAGTGCACTTCATTGACAATTTGCTGAAAGTTATTGTATTTTATAAATAAACTGTAAACGTAATTGAACAATTATGTTTGTATTACTTAGTTTACAAGAAGATTAAAAAAATCATTTTTGTTTGTAAAGGTAATCTCCCTAAAATAAAAATACCATATTTCTTAACATTTGTCAACAATATATTTGCAGAAAAAGTATTGTTTTGAAAATATATTAAGGAATGACCTGAAATAATGGTCATTCCTTATGTTTTTGTATTTTATTTTTAGTTTATTATCTTGTCAATTCTCAGTATCATTCTGCTTTTTTTCGTCTTTTTCAAGTTTCTCATTTATCTCAGCTAAATCTTTTGAAATTTTGTGATAATAATACGGAAGAGAAACAGCTATGGATATAAGCAAGCTGAAAACGAATACCATTTCAAACTCAATTTCATAGAAAAATCCGTAAATCCACAACGCAAAAGCAGATATTACAAAAGTGATTACAGAAATCATAATTATCACCCTTTAATATTGTATAACGATTCCAAAAGACGCATTATATACTCTTTTAATATGCTGATTATCATTTGTTCCGCCCTTAAAAGAAATTGATACGCCTACTCCACTTGGGCTTACAGATATATTTGGTGATGCGGTAATTGTGTAATGTCCATAAGCATAATCAATATAAAACTCTTTGAAAGTTCCTGATGTTGCTTTCATTGTAAATGTGCCTGTACCGCTATAAGCAAAATAATTAGTACCGCCCATTGCTACCCTTGCGAATATTGATTGGTTATTATTTACTTGCCATGTTGATGATGATGTTTTTTGATTAGGTTCTGTTGAGTTTGGATTTACTTTTGTCCATGTTGCAACAACTTTATTATTGCTGTTTGGTATGTAATTAATTGTTGCTCCATTGGTGGTTTTCCATGCAACAGCAACGCAATCAATGAATTTAACCAATGCAGCTCTTTTCCACGTCCATGAAATTACACCATCTGCTTGTTTACCAGTTGTTTTGTTTTTAAATGACAAACTAATTGTAAGTGTATTTGAGCTGATTGTTTTTCTTGCCTTTCTTCCTGAAGCGACATACTCTCTCAATTCTTCTATTTCTTCAGGGGTGTATCGGTATAAAAGCAATGTTTCGTCATCGAGTGCTGCTCTTTCTGCCAATGCGTCAAAATAATCAAAATTACGAAGTTCTGTAATTTGCTCATCAGAATATCCTAATTCAAATAATTCTTCATCTGACATTTTTTGAAGATTTTCAATTATTTCATCTTCTCTTATAATAAAAGTTTGCTCGTTGCTATTATTTTCGCTTGCAAACACTGATAATGGTGTTACTGCAATAGCCACTAAAGCCAAAACAACAGCAAATAATTTTTTTAATAATTTCATTTTATCTCTCCTAACTATTTTAAAATTACAAATACGCTCTTTTATATTTTTTGCTATCTTAATCATAGCTACTACTGAAATTGCAAAGATAACAAATGTAATATAAATATTTGTTCCTGACTTC
>DKYL01000050.1:0-35137 GCA_002493325.1 Ruminococcaceae bacterium UBA7101 | reverse complement strand
TTTGTTCCTGACTTCTCTAATGAATTAATTATTAAAATAAATTCATTATCATTTTTTTAGCATTAAATCACTCCCTGTTTCATAATTTTATTAGACATTATTAGTTGCAATTCTACGATAACATAAATAATATTATTTGTCAACAATATATTTGCCGGAAAAGTATTTACACAAAAACTATATATGTGCTACAATACATAGGACTAACGAAGATGGTGAGTAGTATGGGTCAGACGGTTGACAATTTCAAACGTGGAACAGCAGAAATGCTGGTTCTTTATCTGCTTAGTAAGGAGGATCTTTACGGCTATCAGATTACACAGGCTTTTGCCGAAAAAAGCGGTGGTGTGTATACGATGCTGGAAGGGTCTTTATACCCTATACTTTACAGACTGACTGAGGCAGGCTATATCAGTGATTACACTCAGCAGGTCGGCAGACGCAGAACAAGAAGATATTATCATCTGGAGGATACGGGAAGAGCGTATTACAAGGAAATCCTTGCTGACTATGATTCTGTTACTGACAGTATCAACAAAATTCTTGACAGAATCGGAGATGACAGCATATGAGGCACAAGACATTGAACAGGGAAATTAAAAGGTATATAGTTAGTGTAAAGTCTTATTTAATCTGCGACTGGCGGACAAGGCAAAAATTTTTGAAGGATCTGAAGAATGACATCAATGATTTTGTTGATGAAAAGGAAGATGTCACTATGGATGATATCCGTGACCGATTCGGTGAGCCTGAAAAAATTTCACGTTCTTTTCTGGAGAATGCAGATTTAAAAAAGATTAAAAGACGTATGAATTTTGGCAGAACGTTAGCCGTAACAGCGGCGATTGCTCTAATGATTTGGGCAGTTGGTGTGACTGTTGCTGTTATTGATTCCAGTGGCGGATACATAGTTACTGAATTTGATGGTGAAACGATTAGCGTGGAAACAGTATAAAGGAAGAATAAAATGAGAAAATTAATATCTTTATTATCAGTAATATTAATGATTGCTGTTTTATGTCCGAACACGGCATTAGCAAATGATGAAATTGTGACAGACAGCTATGTTGAGTACTTTGATGACGGCAGTTATATGGTTACTGAGTTGTCGGAAAACACAATTACCACCTTTGCGGCACAGACAGCAAGCTCATACAAGGTGTCACATTTTTATAACAGTAATAACGTCAAAGAATGGACTGTCAGATTGGATGCTACATTCAGTTACACAGGAAGCTCGGCTACCTGCACAAGTGCCAAGACATCCTATACAATATATAATGATGCATGGAAGGTGACATCAGCAGTTCCGTCAAAAAGCGGCAATAAAGCAACAGGCACTTTTACGGTTAAGAAATATGTGTTAGGTGTTCCTGTTAAAACAGTCAACAAAACACTGACGATTACCTGCAGCAACACAGGCGTTTGTTCATAAAAAGATTAACCCACGAACATTTTGTTCGTGGGTTTTGTTTAATTATATGAAAATTATTTATAATACTAATATGTAATCACATTGACAATTTTATTTTTTACTGTTATACTGAAATAAGCAAAAATTTGTCGATGAATTTGAGGGTGTAACTATGAATAAAAACAGAGTTCAGGTTAAAATCGGCGGTGCATCATACACTATCGTTACAGAGGATGACCCTGAATATGTAGAAAATCTGGCTGAACAGATTAACAGCGAAATCCGCTCCATATGCAATTCAAACACTTCACTGTCCATGACACAGGCGGCTGTGCTTGTGGCTCTTGATCAGGCAGATGCCTGCAAAAAGGCTTCTGCATCAAGTGATAATTTAAGAGTGCAGATTAAGGATTACCTTGAGGAAAGTGCCAGAGCCAGAATGGAGGTTGAGGTTGCAAGACGTGAGGTTGAGCGCCTGAACAGAGAAATCTCCGATTTAAGAAACAAGCTTGCAAACAAATAGGATTAACAGGGATATATGAATTTTGAAATTTTGGCTCCTGCCGGCGGTATGGAGTCCTTAATTGCCGGTGTTCGCAGTGGTGCTAACGGTGTTTACCTTGGAGTGAAAGCCTTTAACGCCCGCCGCAATGCCGGCAATTTTGATTATGATGAATTAAAAACGGCGGTTGACTACTGCCACAAAAGAGGGGTTAAGGCTTACTTAACCTTAAATATTTTAATCAGTGATAATGAATGGGAGCTTGCCTACGATACTGTTAAAAAATCATTGGAGGCAGGTGTTGATGCATTTATTATTCAGGACATCGGCATTGCAAAAATGATAAGGGAGCATTTTCCGCAGGCAAGGCTGCACGGCTCAACGCAAATGAGCATTATGACTCCTGCAGGTGCAAAGGCGGCAGAGGAAATGGGCTTTTCACGCATTGTTCTGCCGAGAGAAATGAGCCTTGATGAAATTAAGGAAATCAGACAGAGCACCAATTTGGAGCTTGAAATGTTTGTGCACGGTGCACTTTGTATGTGTGTTTCGGGTCAATGCTATCTATCTTCTGTTATCGGCTCACGAAGCGGCAACAGAGGTCTGTGCGCCCAGCCCTGCCGTCTGCCCTTTACTGCTAAGGGAGATAAAAATGAATGTGCCCTTTCTCTCAAGGATTTGAGTTTGATTGAACATCTCAGCGAGCTTGACGGAATTGTTTCACTGAAAATTGAGGGCAGGATGAAACGTCCTGAATATGTAAGTGCGGCAGTCACAGCAGTTAAAAATGCCATTGACGGCAGTTACTCAAATAATGACAGCCATAGGCTTAAAAGTGTTTTTTCACGCAGCGGCTTTACTGACGGCTATTTTACAGCTAAGCTCGGTGCCGATATGTTCGGTACAAGGCAGAAGGAGGATGTTGTTTCTGCCAGGGATGTACTTAAAGACATTAGCCATAATTATGATAATGAAAATCCGCTTTTGCCAATGGATATTAAATTCACCTGTCTTGACGATAAGCCTTGTCAGTTAACCGCGTCAGCTATGGGCAAAATCGTTACCATTATCGGTGATATACCTGAAACGGCAATCCATAAGCCTATGACGGAGGACGCGCTTTTATCAAGACTGTCCAAGCTTGGCGGTACACAGTTCTATGCAAATCATATTGAGATTATCCTTGATGACGGTTTAATTCTGCCTGTGTCGAAAATCAATGAATTAAGACGAAAAGCTGTTGAAGAAATAGAAAAGCAGGATGAAATTGTTATTGAGGCGAAGCCTTTGGCAAAGCCTGTGCCTGCAGATAAAAATGAGGTGCTTTATGCTAACGCATCCTTCAAATCGGCAGAGCAGATTCCCGACAGGCATCCCTTTAAAACTGTTTTTATACCGCTTGACAGCAGTCTTGAGGATTTTATTGACAATCGTGCAGGTGTTGTTCTGCCGAGGGGCTTGTTTGGTATTGAGGATGAGATAAAAAAACAGCTAACCAAACTGAAAAAAGCAGGCGTTACAAAAGCGCTTTGTGGGAATATCGGCAGCTATACTCTTGCAAAAGAAATGGGCTTTGAGGTGTTCGGTGACTTTGGTCTGAATATTTATAACAGTGAAAGTGCAAAGCTGATTAATCATCCGTTATTGTCATTCGAGTTGACCTTAGAGCAGGCGAACAAAATCAATGCCGAGAACACAGGCATAATTGTTTATGGCAAAATGCCGTTAATGCTAACAAGAAACTGCCCGATAAAAAACAGCATTGGCTGTTATGAATGTGCAAGGCAGGGTAAGCTGACTGACAGAAAAGGCTATGAATTTGAGGTGCTTTGCTCAAAATACCCTTGTGTTGAAATGCTGAACACACATCCGATTTATATGCTCGACAGACTCAGAGAGGTTAAAACGGATTTCGTTCATTTTTATTTTTCAACCGAAACGGCTGATGAGGTCAGTCATATTATTGAATTGTATAAAAAAGGCGGAAAGCCTGATTTTAAATATACAAGAGGACTATATCAGAGAGGTACATTGTAATGCTGATTCTTGCATCCAAATCGCCAAGACGCAGGGAGCTTTTATCCCTTATCACAACAGATTTTGAAATAAAAAGTGCAGATGTTGACGAAACTCTGCCTGAGGGAATATCACCGCAGGAGGCTGTCCTGCACCTGTCAAAAATTAAGGCAGAGCCGTTTAATAATGGCATAGATACCGTTATAGGTGCTGATACGGTTGTTGCGGTTGACAGCAAAATTCTCGGCAAGCCTGCCGACAGAGTGCAGGCAGCCGAAATGCTTAAAAGCCTTAGCGGAAAATGCCACAGTGTGTTCACAGGCGTAACGGTTATCAAGCCTGAACAGAGCGTTACCTTCTCTGTCGAAACAAAGGTTAAATTTTTTGATTTAACGGATGATGAGATTTATTCCTATGTTGCAACAGGTGAATGTGACGATAAAGCAGGGGCTTACGGCATACAGGGAAAGGGCTCGCTTCTTGTAGAAAAAATAGACGGTGACTATTTTAACGTGGTTGGTTTGCCGATTAGCAAATTGAATAAATATTTGTAGAAAAATAATATTTATTCATCTTTATTGGACATTTTTTTATACAATGTACTAAAATGTACTTTTTTCTCTTGAAAAAGTTGGTTTTTAATGCTATTATTAATATGGTATTTATTTTTAGTGAGTGACGGCTCACTGATGAAATTTAAGCATAATCCCACCGATTTTTGAAAGGAGATAACAAAATTATGGCAGCAGATTTACATTGTCATACCAAACTCAGCGACGGTTCAGTCGGAATTGAGGATTTAATCGTTATTGCTCAGAAAAGCGGAATTAATACTATTGCCATAACAGACCATGACTGCCTTGCAGGTACAGTAAGGGGTCAGGTTATCGGTAAAAGATACGGCATTACTGTTATTCCGGGAGTTGAAATTTCAGCTTTTGACAATGAGGCGGGTAAAAGAGTACATATTATCAGCTATTTGGCTGAAAAGCCTGACAGGCTTGAGGGTATCTGCAAGCGCACCTCTGTTGCAAGAAAAAGAGCAGGACAGATTATGATGCTGAAGGTTGCAGCACGTTTTCCTGTATCAAATGATTTTATAGTGGGTCATGCTTCAGGCTCTACTAATCTTTTTAAACAGCATATTATGCATGCACTTATGGATGCAGGCTATACCAATAAAATTTATGGTGAGCTTTATGACGCACTGTTTTCGCCTGAAAGCTCAACTAATCTTCTCGCACCAATCAAGTATCCTTCTGTTGAAGAGGTTATTAATGAAATCCATGGTGCAGGCGGTATAGCTGTTCTGGCACATCCGTATAAATATAACAATATCCCCGAGCTTGAAAAATATATTGAAATGGGTCTTGACGGTGTTGAGGTTTGGCATCCGTCTGCCACTGATGAAAATATTGAGGAAATCAGCAAGCTTTGCAAAAAGCATAAGCTCCTTTTAACAGGCGGCTCAGATTTCCACGGAATTTACGGCAGGAACACAGTTACACTCGGTACTTGTGTAACACCTGACGAGCATCTCGATAAGCTTATGGGCTATAAGGCTAAAAAGAAAAGAGCAGCCCGCAGAGCTGAAAAAGAGGCGGCTGCAAAGGCTGCTGAATAAAATAAAAAAGTAACACCCGATGATTTATCATCGGGTGTTTTATGTTACATCATATCAGCTAAAATGTCGCTGAATTCAGTTGGGTTGTCAAGGTCAAGACCTGCAATCAGTCTTGCGGATGAATAAAGCAGGGTAACATATTTCTTTAACTGCTCATCGTCTGCTTTTTCAAGCTTTTCAGCAACAGGGTGGTTTGAATTGATTTCAAGCACTAACTGCGCCTTGACGCCCTGACCGCCGTTCGGCATCTGATTAAGCACCTTTTCCATTTCCAGTGAAACATATCCCTCTGCTGAAAGTGAAACGGGGTGACTGCCAAGCTTGTTTGAAAATTTAACGGATGAAACCTTGTCGCCGAGTGCTTCCTTCATTCTCTCAAGCAAATCTTTTGCATCCTCATTCTTTTTGTTGATAGCCTCTTTTTCAGCATCGGTTGAAAGGTCAAGGTCATCCTTGCAGATGTTTGCAAAGTGCTTGCCGTCATATTCCATCAGCATCTGAATTGCAAATTCGTCAACCTCGTCTGTGAAATAAAGTACCTCGTAGCCCTTTTCCTTAACAGCATCAAGCTGTGGCAGCAGTGCAATCTTTTCAGCACTTTCACCACAGGCATAGTAGATGCTTTCCTGTGACTCTGCCATTCTGCCTACATATTCCTTAAGTGTTGCGTAGCCGTCACCGTTTGAGGTTTCAAACATAAGGAAGTCCTTAAGTCCGTCCTTTTCCATACCGTAGTTCGCATATACGCCGTATTTCAACTGCAAGCCGAAGGTCTTGAAGAACTTGTTATATTTTTCTCTGTCGTTGTTGAGCATTTTCTTGAGCTCGTTTTTCAGCTTTTTATCAATTGCCTTTGCAATGATTTTGAGCTGATGATCGTGCTGCAGCATTTCACGGCTGATGTTAAGGCTTAAATCAGCACTGTCAACAAGACCTTTAACAAAGCTGAAATAATCAGGCAGCAAATCACTGCATTTGTCCATAATCAATACGCCGTTTGAATAAAGCTGCAAGCCCTTTTCATATTCCTTTGAATAGAAATCATAAGGCGGATTTTCAGGAAT
Organism: Ruminococcaceae bacterium UBA7101; assembly: GCA_002493325.1. Lineage (GTDB taxonomy): Bacteria > Bacillota > Clostridia > Oscillospirales > Acutalibacteraceae > Eubacterium_R. Next base: position 28,517 of record DKYL01000050.1, on the reverse strand, counting down.
GAACATTAACGCATCAAAGGTAGCCTGTCCCTCTGTCTTGGAATGAATAACAAGCTGAGGGTCGGTGTAATCCATAAATTTCTCTTTATAGAAGCTGTTATAATCCTCGGGCTTGATTTCACTTTTTGATTTTCTCCATAACGGAACCATAGAGTTGAGGGTTTCAACAGCAATTTCTGTAATGTATTCGCCCTCTTTGTCGGGGTCAGGTACCTGGTGACTCATTTCCATCTGGATTGGATAACGGATGTAATCACTGTATTTCTTAACAAGCTCATCAATCCTGTACTGCTCGAGGAAATCACTGTAGCTTTCGTTTTCATTATCCTCTTTGATGTAAAGGGTGATAACTGTTCCTGCATCCTCTTTTTCGCATTCTTCAATGGTGTAGCCGTCAGCACCTGTGGACGTCCACTTGTTTGCGGTGCTTTCGCCGAATGCCTTTGACACAACCTCAACCTTGTCTGCAACCATAAAGGAAGAGTAGAAGCCTACACCAAACTGACCGATTACGGAAATATCCTGTGCGTTTTCATTGTCGGCATTTTCCTTTTTAAAATTGAGTGAACCGCTTTTTGCGATTGTACCGAGATTGTTTTCTAACTCCTCAGCGGTCATACCGATACCGTTGTCGGTGAGGGTCAGTGTTCTGTTATCTTTATCAATGTCTATTGTAATTTTAAAATCATCACGTGCAAGCTTAACGCTGTCGTCAGTCAGCGATCTGAAATACAGCTTGTCAATAGCGTCGCTGGCATTTGAAATCAGCTCACGAAGAAAAATTTCCTTGTGCGTATAAATGGAATTAATCATCATATCAAGGAGCTTTTTGGACTCTGCTTTAAATTGCTTTTTTCTCATATTTATCATTTCCCTTCTAACTATTAGCACTCTTTAATCACGAGTGCTAATTCTAATTATAGCCTTTATTTTCCAAAAGTCAAGCCATAGTTAAAATTTATTTGACATTTGTCTGTTTATCCAATAATATAGTAATTAGGAATAATATGTTAAGGGGTGGTTTTTTATGGCAACAGAAACAAAAACAAAAAGCAAAAAAGCGATTAAGGCAGTGGTGATTATTGCAGTGGTCATTGCGGCAATAGCGATTCTTATGACGGTGTCAGGCAAGCACAAATCAGACCCGTCACTGGTCAAACAGTATGACACACAAAATCCTTATATCCTTGCCGAAACTGATATTTCTGCCCACAGAAGCGGCGGCGGTATCGCACCTGAGGAGTCCTTGATGGCATTTAAAAACTGTGCCGAAAATGACAGCTTCAGCATTGATGTTTTTGAGTTTGACCTGCATATCACCAAGGACAATGTTTTGGTTCTGCTGCACGATGATACCCTTGACAGAACTTCAAATGTTGAAGAGGTTTTCGGTGAAACGGATGTAAGACCTGAAACCAAAACCTATGAGGAGTTAAGACAGCTCAATATCGGTGCAAAATTTGTTGACCCTGACGGCAAAATGCCTTTTGCATATATGAGCGAGCCTACTGACGATTTAAGGATTTTAAGAGTCGAGGATGTTCTCGACTACCTGAACTCCAAGGGTGATTACAAATATATTATTGAAATCAAGAACAGTGATGATTTAGGTAAAAAGGGTGTGGATATTCTCTATCAGATTCTTGTTGATAAAAATCTGCTTGACCGTGTTATCTTTGGTACTTTCCACGCAGAGGTCAGCGAATATGTTGATGAAAACTATCCCGATATGGCAAGAAGCACAGGTATAACCGAGGTGCTCAAGTTCTATTTTGCAGCAATCACAAACAGCAAAAGCTATGAGCCGCCCTGCAATGTTCTGCAGATCCCTTATGGTGCACCGTATAATACTTTTGGACTTAATACAGGAACTGCACAGGTTGTCAACTATGCACACGAGCATGATATGGCTGTGCAGTATTGGACCATTAATGATGAAGAGGATATGGAATACTTAATCAGCATAGGTGCTGACTGTATTATGAGCGACTATCCCGATGTGCTTTATGATGTAAAAAATAAGTAATATAAAATAATATGCCCCTTGCAGATGTTTATCTGCAAGGGGCTGAATTTTTTATTCCTTTGGCAGGGACTGATAAGTATCGGTAAAGCCTAATAAGTAATCTGCTGAAACATTATAATATTTACATAATGTTATTATATGATGCAGTGGAATTTCCCTGATACCTAATTCGTATTTGCTATAATAACCTTGCGATGTATTTAATACTTTCGCAATGGTTTCCTGTGTTATATCTCTATCTTCTCTTAAGTCACGTAGCCTTTGAGTATAATCCATATTATCACCTCTATTTTATTTACAATAATTATACCATAAGTAACAAATTACTTGTTGACATTAAGTAACAAGTTACCTATAATGGTATATGAAAGGAGGAATATTATGAATGTTTTACAAATAGGGGAAGATGTGTTGATTAATGAAGAAGAATATGAACACTATCAAAAATTAAAGCGTTCCCACAGAAGGTCAATTGATAGCTTTGCGAAAGTGAATGCCCTGACATATCGGCTGAGTCTGTTTATCAATTTGGTTATTGATAATAATGAGGACAAGCCTGAGGAAATTTTCTTTAATCTTCAGGATGCCATAGAGGACCTTCGCACGTATTGCAAGGAATATGAGCACTTGATGAATCATTATTTTGAAGATGAAGATTAAAATAAAACACCCATAGCTAAGCTGTGGGTGTTAAGCATAATATTTGTCCTCCTGCCATTTTGCAGGGTTGTTTTCAATGTATTGTGCCTTTGTTATGTAATCCTCGTTATCACGTATAATGTGGTCGTAGAAGCCTTTTTGCCATATTGAAAAACCAACTGTTTTTGTAACATATCGTTTAAATTGTCCAATCACCGTAGGGGCGGATATTATCCGCCCCTACGATTTGAGAGAATAAACATTTTTTATTCTCTGTACATATAGTAATAAAATATGTTCCGTCACAATAATTATGGTTTTTTAACCGATTCGCTTTTCGTTTTGGCAATTCTGACATAACATCAATTCAACGGTGAGGTTTCCTTTTGCTCATTGATTCTTACAGTTTCCTTATTCAATTTCATAATCGGAATCATAAGACCCGGCATACCTGTATAGCCTGTAACTGTGTGCACAATCTGTCTGACAAAGGGGAAAAGCTGGTCAAAGGAGCCTGTATGAATATCGGGCTTTTCGTCCTCTGCACCATAATTGAATTCAGCTACCATTTCAATTTTTATTTCAAACGGATTGAGGTCGGCGTCAGCAACCCTGAGCTCCATAATGCCAATGCAGGTTTTATTGTCATCAAGATAATTTACGTTATATTTAAGCTGATTTTGCAGCTTGAGCTGTGTGCCCGGCTTAACCTTGTTTTCGATTTCAAGCTTATTAACCTTATAGCCTTTTAATTCAATCATTTCAGTTCTCCTTCACATTCTCAAATTTGAAGTCATCAACGCTTGGGTCAACTGCGTGTCCGTCAAAGCGGATGAGTGACAGGTTTTCAACATTTGCCGCATCAATTGCGTGCTTATAGCTGTCACAGAGTCTGCCCCAGCGAGTTTTTGTTTTTTCGATTGTAACATTTTTAGCCCAGCGGATGAAGAATGCAGAGTTGTCAAAGCTTTCAACACCATAGTCAAGGCAGGGGCGCAAATCATAAAGACCGCACTGCCATTTGCTTGTTTTTGTCAGTTCAACACGGCAGTTTTCAAAGGTGATGTCCTCAATGATATTATCCTCATTGCCGTGAATCAATACACCGTTTTCACCCTTTGTTGTTACGTTGAAGAAACGGACATTTTTAATGCTGCCGCTTTTTGTGTTTTCGTCACGGTTGAAAGTGGTAATTACAATCGGCTCGGCAGTGCCCCACCAGTCAGGGCAGAAACGGCGTGTTTCAATAATAATATTCTGATAGGTAACATTTTCAACATTACCGCCGTCACGAATCTGGATGGAAAGACCTCTGTTTGATTTGCTGATTACACAGTTTGAAACAATAACATTTCTGAAATCGCCCACACCTTCAGTGCCGATTTTGATAGCGGCAGAGGTAGAAACAAGTGTGCAGCCGTCAATCACAATATTCTCACAGGGTCCGTATTCACTGTTGCCCTTTGAAGCCTTAAGGCAGATACAGTCATCAGCACAGGTAACATGACAGCCGAGTATTCTCACATTTGAGCAGTGGTCGGGGTCAATGCCGTCACTGTTGGCAACATCAAGGTCATTGAGTATTCTGATTCTGTCAATGAGCACATCGTCACAGCCTGCAGGGTGCAGTGTCCAGAACGGAGCATCAACAACAGTGAACTCCTTAAAGGTAATGTGATTGCTCTTTTCAACATACATAACTGTGGGGCGCGGGTAAAAATCGCCTGTTACATAGTACCGGTCCTTTCTTGCCACAAATGCGTGACCGTTTGCGTCAATAGTGCCCTCGCCGCTGATTGTGCAGTGATCAGCCTCATATGCATAAATGAAAACGAAGCTTGGCTTGCCTGTGACTGGATTGCCTATTAAAGCTGTTTTCGGGTCATTAATCAGCTTGTTGGGTCTGATGTAGCCGTCAATATTGCTTGTTGCTTTTATGGTTGCACCCTTCTGAATGTGCAGGTCAACATTGGTTCTCAGTCTGATTGAGTCACTGTAAAATACACGTCCGCTTGGCAGGACAACCTGACCGCCGCCGTTTTTGCAGCAGTCATCTATCGCGTGCTGAATTGCGAAAGCATCGTTTGTTTTACCGTCGCCTTTTGCACCGTATTGCATAACATTATAAATTTTCATAAAAAATCCTCTGAAAAATATTTTATTATATCTATCATATCATAAAAAAATAAGCAATACAACATCAATAATAACTAAAATTTTGTGCTTTTATGCGTTAATAATTTAATTGACAATATTTGCACTCTATAATATAATTAACTATGGACTGCTAAGTCCTATTACAAACAAATTAGGAGAATTAAAATGGTTAGAGCTATTGTAGGCGCAAACTGGGGCGATGAGGGCAAGGGCAAAATCACCGATATGTTTGCCGGTCAGAGTGACATTGTTATCAGATTTCAGGGCGGTGCTAATGCGGGGCACACCATTATCAATGAGCACGGACGTTTTGCATTTCATTTAATGCCGTCAGGTGTGTGCTATGACCACACAACCTGTATCATCGGCAACGGTGTTGCACTCGACATCAACAAATTCTTTAACGAGCTTGAGGATGTTAAAAAGGCAGGTCTTAACCCGAATCTTTTAGTCAGCGAAAGAGCACAGATTCTTATGCCTTATCATATCCTGCAGGATGTGTATGAGGAGGAAAGGCTCGGCAAAAACGCTTTCGGCTCAACGAAGTCGGGTATTGCACCCTTCTTCAGTGACAAGTATGCAAAAATCGGTATTCAGGTTAATGAGCTGTTTGACGATGAAACCCTTAAAGCAAAAATCAGCAATATCTGCACATTGAAAAATCTAACCTTTAAGCATGTATATAATAAGCCTCTGCTTGATGAGGAGGAGCTTTATAACACCTGTGTAGAGTACAGGGAAAAGATTGCTCCTTATGTTTGCGACACGCAGAAGTATCTTGCAGATGCACTTAAAGAGGGCAAAAATATTCTTCTTGAGGGTCAGCTCGGTACGCTCAAGGATCCCGATTTCGGTATCTATCCAATGGTTACATCATCCTCAACACTTGCAGGCTATGGTGCTGTCGGTGCAGGTCTTCCGCCTCACAGCATTGAGGATATTGTTGTTGTAACAAAGGCTTATTCCTCCGCAGTGGGTGCGGGTGAATTTGTCAGTGAAATCCTTGATGAGGACGAGGCGCAGGAGCTTCGTATCCACGGCGGTGACAAGGGCGAGTTCGGTGCTACCACAGGCAGACCCCGTCGTGTTGGCTGGTTTGACTGTGTGGCTACACGCTACGGTGTTGCCTGTCAGGGTGCAACCCAGGTTGTTATGACTGCACTGGATTGTCTTTCCTATCTTGAGGAAATCAAGATTTGTGTCGGCTATGAGGTTGACGGCGAGGTTATTAAAGACTTCCCTACAACTCCGACACTTAAAAAGTGCAAGCCTGTGCTTAAAACAATGAAGGGCTGGCACTGTGATATTCGCGGTATTCGTGATTATAACGAGCTTCCGCAGGAAACAAGGGACTATGTTGAATTTATAGAGGGTGAGCTTGGCTACCCAATCACAATGGTTTCAAATGGACCTGAAAGAGAAGCTATTATTTACAGAAATAAATAATTTGATTATAAAGAAACAGAGGCAATCATGATTGCCTCTGTTTTTATATCCTTATAAAATCCTTGACTCTGTCAATATTATATTTTCCCTGATAGTAGCCGAGATTATAAATATCCATCTGCTGTTCAGTGGTTACATTGAGTGTTCCGCAGTGCAGCGGCTCTTCCGGGCAGATAATCAAAGCATTGCCCTGCTTTTGCTGTTCAAACACATACTCCCTCTGTGCGTTGTACATGTTGTGGCGCTCAAGAATTGCCTGCGCAACAAGCGGGTATTTTTTCATAACCTTTTTTATTGCAGAGGAATGACCCATCGGCTGTTTAATATAGTTTTTATCCTGCGTGAGTATTACCACGCATTTTTCACAGCCGTCATCTAATGCACGCTTGAGCGGTATCGAGTCGGTAAGACCGCCGTCATAATAAAAATCCTTACCAATCTGCACGGGCTTTGCAGCGAAGGGAAGAGCACAGCTTGCTTTCAGCTCCTCGCAGTTCTCGTGAAAATCGGTAGGGTAAAAATATTCGGGCTTGCCTGTCAGGGCATTTGTGGCAACGGCACACATTGTTGCGTTTGAGTCTTCATATGCTTCATAATCAAGGGGATAGAGGCTGTAGCTAAGCTCACCGAAAATCCAGCCCATATTCAGATATTCACCGTTTTTCAGCATTGAATTTACACTTTTATAGCGTTTGTCACCCGAGTATTTTATAGTTATATCTCGCATTCTGTGAAGATTTTTTCCAAGATAGGATACTCCGTTGCAGCTGCCTGCTGATACACCGATAACATATGGGAATTCAATATCATTCTCAATAAAAGCATCAAGCACACCGCTTGTGTATATTGCGCGTATTCCGCCGCCCTCTAATACCAAACCTGTTTTATACATAATATCACCACCGTATTTTACTATTATAAACAAATTAATTCAGTTTGTTACACATAGGTTTAAATCTGTTGTTAATTTTGTTTTCTGACAATATCATATTCATTTCCGTCAGGGCGGAAATATCTGCAGGTTTTATTTTTATCCTGCATTAAGCGGACATATTCGTCCTCATCAAGAACAAGCGAGCAAAAGGACTCATCCGTTTCTTCATCATATTCGTTATACCAGCATTTCTCACAAAGATTGTCCATTTTCTCACCTGCTTTAAATTATTCTACCCACTACTTTTCACGTAGTGGGTAGGTGGGTAGTGATGTTTAATGGTGGAACAGGCGGATACCTGTCATTGCCATTGCCATACCAAAGCTGTCACAGCATTCAATAACCTGCTGATCTCTTACAGAGCCGCCGGGCTGAGCAATGTACTTAACGCCTGAACGTGCTGCACGCTCAATGTTATCCTCAAAGGGGAAGAATGCATCTGAGCCGAGAGCAACATCTGTCATCTTTTCGTGCCAAGCCTTTTTCTCCTCAGCAGTGAAAGGAGCAGGGCATTCGGTGAAATATCTCTGCCATACGCCGTCCTTGAGCAAATCCTCATATTCATCGCTGATGTAAAGGTCAATTGCATTATCAGCATCACATTTACGGATACCCTCAATGAATGGAAGGTTGAGCACCTTTTCATTTCTTCTTAACCAGAGCATATCTGCCTTGTTGCCTGCCATACGTGTGCAGAGAATACGGCTTTGCTGACCTGCACCGACACCGAGTGTCTGACCGCCCTGTGCATAAACAACGGAGTTTGACTGTGTGTATTTTAATGTAATCATTGAAATGAGTAAGTCAATTTTTGCAATTTCAGGAATTTCCTTAACCTTTGTAGGCATATCATCAAATAAATCCATAGTGATTTTTGCATTGTTGCGCTTTTGCTCAAACTTAATGCCGAATACCTGCTTGGTTTCCATTTCTTCAGGAACATAATCAGGGTCAATCTGAATCACAAGGAAATTGCCTCTTCTTTTTGCTTTAAGAATTTCAAGTGCATCATCAGTATAGCCCGGTGCAATAATACCGTCGCTTACTTCCTTCTGCAGGAACTTAGCAACAGATGCGTCACAGACATCTGAAAGTGCGGCAAAATCACCGAAGGATGACTGTCTGTCACAGCTTCTTGCTCTTACGTATGCCTGTGCGATTGGTGAAAGCTCTAAGTCCTCAGGCACCATACATACCTTTCTGTCAATATCACTTAATGGCTGAGCAACTGCTGCGCCTGCAGGTGAAACGTGCTTGAAGGATGCGGCACTTGGAAGACCTGTTGCCTCTTTAAGCTCCTTGACAAGCTGCCATGAATTGAATGCGTCAAGTAAATTAATATATCCGGCAGCGCCGTTTAAAACTGTAAACGGCAGTTCTTTACCGTCCATATGTATTCTTGCAGGATTTTGGTTTGGGTTACAACCATATTTTAACTTATATTCTGTCATAACTTGCTCCTCTCAACTGTTAATAATAAAAATAGATAAAGATATTTTATACTATTAGATTGAAAAATGCAAGTGCAAATGCTACAATATGTAATTATGAACGGAATTTTGTTGGTTAACCATTTTTTGAATGGTGAAAAATTTAATGAGCTGCACAGCCATTTGGTGAAAAGCGCCAAAAAACAGAATATCAATTTGGTGATAAAGACGAATCTGGAGCTGGCTAACGATGAAGTTAATACGGATTTTGTGCTTTTGTGGGATAAGGATATTAACCTTGCACGCAGGATTGAAAAAGGCGGAGTGCCTGTTTTTAATTCCTCATCCTCCGTTGCTGTGTGTGACGATAAGGCGAGAACCTATATTGAGCTGTCGGGCATTGTTCCTCAGCCGAAAACGCTGGTTGCACCAAAGACTTATTTTGACGTTGATATGAGTGAATTTGTCGATAATGCTATTGCCTGTTTGGGTTTGCCCCTTGTGTTCAAGGAATGCTTTGGCTCCTTTGGTGAGCAGGTGTATCTGTGCAAAACCCGTGAGGATGTTATGAGCCATATTACCGCAAAGCCATTTATTATGCAGGAGTTTATTTCTGACAGTACAGGCAGTGATACACGTATTGAAATTGTGGGCGGTAAATTTGTAAGTGCGGTAAAAAGGAACAATCCTGCTGATTTTCGCTCTAATGTTACCAACGGCGGAACAATGACCCCTGTTGTACCGGATAATGAAATGATTGAAACTGCACTCAAAGCCTGTGAGGTGCTGGGTCTTACCTTCGGCGGCGTTGATATTCTTGATAATGGTATGGTGTGCGAGGTTAATTCAAATGCACACATTATCAATATAATGAACGCAACGGGTATTGATATTGCACCGATTATTTTTAATGAAATCACGGAGCAGTTAAAATGAGCGGTGCTTTGATTTATACAAAAGAAGAAGCACAGCGTAACCGCTTTGCAGTTAGCAAATTTAAGGAAAATTTGGGCGTTCACCTTGTTGACGAAAGCTATAGGGGAAATGCTGATTTTGTTATCAACAGAACGAACGATTATAACATTGCAGCGTATTTTGAGCAAAATGGCATAAGGGTTTTTAATCCCTCGTCCCTTTCAAGGCTTGCAAACGACAAACAGCTTTGTTATGAATTTATGGCGGATAACGGCATTGAAATTATGCCGATAAACTATACAGGTGTGCCTGTTGTTAAAAAGAAGATTGACGGTCACGGCGGTACTGAGGTTGAAATGCTCACAAAAGCAGAGGATTTTCAGGAGGGCTATGTTTATCAAAAGCCCTGCGACACCCTCGGCAGGGATTTAAGAGTATGGGTGCTTGGCGGTGAGATTGTTACCGCAATTCTCAGAGAGAGCAAAACGGACTTTCGTTCAAACTTTTGTCTTGGCGGCAGTGCTACACCATATGCTTTAAGTGCTGACGAAAAACAGCTTGTAAAAAAAATAACCGCTCTGGTTCAAAGCGATTATATCGGTATTGATTTTATTTTCAATAGCGGCAGGCTTGTTTTTAATGAAATTGAGGACACTGTGGGTGCAAGAATGGTCTATGACCAAACGGATATTGATATCCTTTCACTTTACTGTGATTATATAAAAGAAGAGCTGAAAAAATGAAAAAAATAATGGAAACAGATAATGCGGATAAGCTGTTTGAAAGGCTGACAGATGATCCGCTTTTCAGTACTGAAAAATCAATATCAGGACTGAATGTAAGGTATAATGCCATTTTCACTGTAATCGGCAATCCGAAAATTAATTTAATAAAGCTGTCTGATACATCGGTGAGGGTCGACATTCTGCCGAATGTGCTTATGCTTTTGCTGGCAGCGGCAATAACAATCTTCTTTTGGGTGATTGCTACCCTTGGCATTTTTAAAGAAAACTTCCCCCTCGGCGGAATCATCACCGCCTTTGTTGCCCCTGTTTTTATGTGGGTGCTTGAATGGTTTTTTCTCAGCAAGATGTCTAAAATAATTGTTGAGGAAATTGAAAAGCTTAATCATCAATGAACCTTACTGGTCTTTAGAATAGTTTTCAAGCATATCCCTATAATCAAGACAATAATTATTTAAGTCTTCAACAGTCAGTCTGACATTGCCTAATAAACTGTCAAAATCATATATATCCGAATCTGTTAAATCAAGCAGTACAAGCAGACGAAAGGTAAGCAGATTGATAAATGCAAATTTATCTGCTGCCTCAAGTCTTAATTTTTTCAGCTTTTTGTAGTGTTCGTATTCTGTTGCGTTCATTATAACACCTCCTGACACACGTAATTTATTATGTATATAATATTCTAACATAAAATATTACGTATGTCAATACATAATTTATTATGTATGGTAAAATAGCGTAGGAGGATTTACATATGGAATATTTTGACAGATTAAAAAGCTTAAGAATAGATAGTGACCTTTATCAAAAAGATGTTGCAAAAATATTGGGAATCGACCAACAATATTACAGCAAGTATGAAACGGGAAAGAACGAATTGCCGCTAAGACATCTTATGACATTATGCAAATTTTATGGAGTATCTTCTGATTATATTTTAGGCTTGCCCGAAGATTTGGAATACCCCAAAAGATAAAAAATACCCCTTGCAATGTGTAAATTGCAAGGGGTTAAATATTTGGTAAATGAATTAGTCGTTTGCTTTACCTACTGAGCCGAAGAGCTCCATTTTTTCCTTAACAGTATCACAGATAGCCTGTGCACCCGGAGCAAGAAGCTTACGAGGGTCAAAGCCTTTACCCTGTAAATCCTTACCTTCTTCAACATACTTACGTGTAGCTTCCTGGAAAGAGAGCTGGCATTCTGTATTAACATTGATTTTAGATACGCCAAGGTCAATAGCCTTTTTAATCATATCCTCGGGGATACCTGTACCACCGTGAAGAACAAGAGGCATAATGCCTGTTTCCTGCTGAACGGCATCAAGTGTTTCAAATGAAAGACCTGCCCAATTTTCAGGATATTTGCCGTGAATATTACCAATACCGGCTGCAAGCATATCAACACCAAGGTCAGCAATCATCTTGCATTCCTTTGGATCGGCGCATTCACCTGCACCAACAACGCCGTCTTCCTCGCCGCCGATAGAGCCTACCTCAGCCTCAATGGAAAGACCAAGAGCGTGAGCAACATTTACAAGCTCGGTTGTCTTAGCAACATTCTCCTCGATAGGATAATGAGAGCCGTCAAACATAATGGATGTAAAGCCTGCTTTAATGCACTTGTAGCAGCCTTCGTATGAGCCGTGGTCAAGGTGAAGTGCAACAGGAACAGTGATTCCAAGCTCCTCATCCATTGCCTTAACCATAGCAGCAACGGTCTTGAAGCCTGTCATATACTTGCCTGCACCTTCGGATACACCGAGGATAACAGGGCTGTTCAGCTCCTGAGCGGTTAAAAGAATGGACTTTGTCCACTCAAGGTTGTTGATGTTGAACTGACCAACTGCATAGTGGCCTGCCTTAGCTTTTTTAAGCATTTCTGTTGCAGAAACTAACATAATAACTATCTCCTAATATAATAATAGTAAAATTTACGAAAATATTATACAACATAATTATTGAAATATCAATAATTATTTATATTATACCAATAAATAAAAGGAGCCGACAGGCTGTTGCCTGCCGACCCTATGACAAAAATGAAAAGCGTATTTTATTGTTCCTTGCCCTTCAGCAGCTTTGACAGCGGTTTATAAATAATCATTGCGATTATCACGCAAATCATTGCCTTAACAAAGGTGAACGGCAGGTTGAATATCAGCAGTGCCTGAAAGATGTTTTCAACACTCGGCAGCAATGCCTGATACATACCGAGCACTGCCTCCTCAGGGAAGCCGAGCACACTGTAATAAAGCGGGTAAATGATGAAATAATTTGTGAAAACGCTGATGCCTGCCATAGCTGCCGCACCTGATACACCGCCGATAAGTGCACCCTTTTTGGTTTTCATTTTTTTGTAAATCAAGCCTGCCACAAGTGCGAAAACTGCACCGAGGATGAAGTTTGACAGCTCACCTACAAAACCGCTCTGGCTGACCGCCATATGTATCAGATTTCTCAGCAGGCAGATAACGACGCCTGCCACGGGACCGTAGGCAAATGCACCGATAAGTTCAGGCAAATCCGAAAAATCAAGCTTAATAAAGTTTGGAATTATCGGTATGGAAAACTCGATATACTGCAGTGCCACACCTACTGCGGTGAGCATAGCGGTGCCTGTTAGTGTTCTTACTTTTTTGTTGTTCATCTTTCTTCTCCTTTAGCTGGGAACAAAAGAGAAGCCCCGACTTAAAAAGTCGGGGCGCAATGTTTTGACTGACGGCAAAGGGCGTAATAATGCTATTACACCTTGCCAAACATTTTCTCTCATCCGGACTTTAACCGTCGGTATGGGAATTTCACCCAATCAGCCGCATACAGCGGGTCGCAGACTTTAACTGCCGGTGAGGAATTGCACCTCGCCCCGAAAATATTTATTTAGGCTATTGCCTATATGTATATTATATGCCGTAAAATCAATTTGTCAATACTTATTTTTCGTTCGGCATATCTTCTACCTCTTCATAATAATTGTCCATAGAAACATTTTCTTTTGCATTGACAGAGCTGTATTTATCCTGATAATAATTTTCCTTATTGCAGTCAAAGCTGCCGTCAGGCATAACGTCAATTGTTGTGCATCCACGCTGTGAACCATAGTTCATTATGCCGAAATATGCAAGGTAGTCAATGGAATAACCATAGGTTAGCTGAATACCCTTATAGTTAACAGAGAAATTATTCAGATGGTCGTGACCTACGAAAATACCCTGTGTTGAGCCAAGCTCCACACACTTGTCAAAAAATCCGTAGTTGTAGCTGCTTGAGCAAATTAACAAATCCTTTTCACCAAGCATACCATACTTGTATTTAACATTCTCCGTATCATTGAAATCATTATCAACATATTCCATCCACGCATCCTTGAATTCAGGGTTTGGAATGTGGTAGAAAGCTAATGATTTCGGTGTTACACCATTGTTCTGTTCCGTAAGGCTCTTTACTGTATCCTCATACCATTCAACCTGATTTTCGTGAATGGTGTCATACTTCATCATAAGTCCCACAAGGTCATTGTCAACGTATGAGTGAGAATCAAGCATAAACAGGCTCTGTGTAATTTCACCCTTTGTATTTTTAATGTTTACAACATAGTTGCCTGTGCCGTCAACATCCTCAGGACCGGGCTGTGCAATGCAGTGCGGGTAATCACCGCCTGTATAGAATTTTGTGATTTGCTCACGGCTGAAATAGGAATAGGATTCCGTATCGTGGTTGCCGAAGGCAAAGCACCAGTAAACACCAAGCTGCTCCATAAGCTCCGCAAAAAGCTTGGCACTGTTTTTGTTATTCATTGTGCCTGCCTGAAACGGAACAGGGTATGCAATATCTCCTGTAACAATAACTAAATCCGGCTTTTCGGCACTGACCATTGAAGCAACGGCATTGAGCGCCATATTGTCTTTCTTTGTGCACATAAAGCCTGCACCGATATGTACGTCGGTTAACTGCATAATTTTAAATTCATCATCCGTTACAAAGGTATAATAACCGTTGTCGTCCAGCTCGGGGACAAGCTGATTGTCATATTCAACCGTGCTGATTGATGAAATAAAGTCTTTATTTGATTTAATGCCCACAAGTGACACAATCACAAGGGAGGCACAAATAATTGCGATAATCAGTATAATTATAAGTAAAATTCTCAAGACTATTTTAAACCTCTGTTTCGGTGATCTTTTAACCTTTTCCATATGCGCTCCTAATCATTAATTAAATATTTGCACTGTGCCCAAAGTGTTTTAACCGCACTTATAGCAACAGTAATGCCTATAACAATGGATAATATGCTGTCAATAGCAAAATTGATTTTTACGGACAGAGTAAGACTGATAAGCGTTGACAGCGTAACAGCACAGTCAAGAAAGCTGTCCATTATAAGAGTTTTATACACAGGAGACGCGTGTTTCTTGTTTATTTTAAAATAAACAATTCCCATAATCAGCTTTGCAAGCGCAGTAACAGAAATCAGTATTGCATATTTATAAAGAAATGAAATCGGCACGGGGTACATCAGTCTTTCAATGCCGTTATATGCAAAATATGCGCCTGTAAATGCCAAAATCAGCCCGATTACAAAGGATGCAAGGGACTGAGCACGGCTGCTCTTCTTTTCATCCAGCCTGATTGCCAAAGCAAAACCCACCAGTGCAATTATACAGGAAAGTGTATCGCCTAAATTGTTGATCCCGTCGCAGTAAATAGCAAGAGAGCCTGAGCTTATGCTCACATAGAGCTTAATTAAAAACAACGCAAAGTTCACGGTCAGACCGAAAATGGCTGCCTTAACTCCTGTTTTTCCCAAACTATCACCACCCGGAAATTATAGTATACCATATTTTATAAAAAATAAAAATGTGTAATAATGCACAAAATATAACCGGTGATTTTATGGACTTTGCTTATATTATTATTTTATCATTTGTATCATTGACAGTATTATTTATTATTACAAAAATAATGGGCTTCAGGCAAATCAGCGAAATGAGTTTTTTTGACTATGTTATCGGTATTACCATCGGCTCAATTGCAGCAGAAATGGCAACCAATATTGACCTTGAATGGTGGAAGGGTATACTTGCAATGGTTGTGTATGGTGTTGTGGGTGTGTTGCTTTCCGTCATTACACAAAAAAGCATCAAGGCAAGAAAGTTTATATCAGGTAAGCCGATTATCATTATTGAACGCGGAAAAATCAGCAAAGAGGGTATGCGTAAGGCACGTATAGAAATTGATGACCTGCTCACAAGTGCAAGGGTTAACGGCTATTTTAATCTTTCCGACATTGATTATGCAATTATGGAAACTACAGGAAAAATCAGCTTTCAGCCTGTGGCGCAGAAAAGAGAGCTGAATCCCAAGGATTTCAATTTTGCGCCTGAACGAGAAGGGCTTTATATAAATGTGATTATGGACGGTCATGTTATTGAGGATAATCTGTCTGTGGCAGGAATAACAAAAAAAGAACTTGAAAATATGCTCAAGGCTAAAGGTGATAAACTGGAAAACATTTTCCTCGGCACAATAGATATCAATAAGCAGCTGACAACTTATCTTAAATAACGATTGTAATATTCTGTATTTAACAAATCTTGATTTGACTTTTATTCGCTGCTGATATAATATAGGTATATTAAAAAATATCAGGAGCATTATAATTATGGAAAATAAACATAATCACAGCCACAGCGAGCATTGTGACTGCTGTGCGCACGAGCATCATCACGGCGACGGCTGTGGTTGCGGTCACGACCATGCACATGAGGAGCTTGACAAAAAGGACTTTGCCTTTAAAGTCGGCTTCGGCGGTGCACTTTTGGTTGTGGGATACATTTTACACGAGCTTTTAGAAAAAGGAATTTTTACAATACCTGAATTTATACCGCTTGTCTGCTTTGGTATATCCTATCTTATAATGGGCTTTGCCATTATCAAAGAGGCTGTTGAGGGGATTATTCACGGTGATATTTTCAATGAGAATTTCTTAATGACCGTTGCCTCTCTCGGTGCCTTTGCAGTAGGTGAATATACCGAGGGCTGTACAGTAATGTTCCTTTTCACTATCGGCGAATTTTTACAGAGTCTTGCGGTACAGAAAAGCCGAAAGTCAATTAAAAATATGCTTGAGCTTAAGCCGCAGCAGGTTACGGTCCTTCGTGACGGAAAAGAAAGCGTTGTTTCACCTGACGAAGTTAAAATCGGAGATTTGATGATTATTAAACCCGGTGAAAAGCTTGACGTTGACGGTGAAATCGTTGATGGCTGTGCCGAGGTTGATATGAAGGCACTGACAGGCGAGTCAATCCCTGTAACCAAAACAACAGGTGATGAAATACTTGCAGGGTCGGTTGTTATTGACGGGGCTGTTACAGTCAAGGCGTCAAGAGAATTTAAGGATTCAACCGTTTCCAAAATACTGGGTATGCTTGAAAATGCAGAGGATAAAAAGTCGGGCGCAGAGCAGTTTATAACAAGATTTGCAAGGATTTATACACCTATTGTTTGTCTGATTGCACTGCTTGTAATTATTATACCTCCGCTGTTTTTAGACGGAGAGTGGAAGGAATGGATTTTTAGAGGGCTGTCTGTTCTTGTGGTTTCCTGCCCCTGTGCACTTGTTATTTCTATTCCGCTCAGCTTTTTCGGCGGTATCGGAGCCTGCTCAAAAGAGGGTATTCTCATTAAGGGCGGCAATTACCTTGAAGCACTGGCAAAGACGGATACAGGTGTTTTTGACAAAACAGGCACAATCACAAGCGGTAAGTTTGAATATGTTAACTGTGAATGCTATAACTGTCACTGCAGTGACAACAGCCACAGAGAGCTGCTTAAAATTATTGCAGCCTGTGAGCGCTATTCTACTCATCCTATCGCAAAATCAATATGCCTTGCCTTTGCACATTATGCAGACGAATGTGAGGTTAAGGATGCTAAGAATTACCCCGGCAAGGGTGTTTCAGCAGTAGTTGACGGCGTTAAATACTATGTCGGCAATGAAAAGCTGATGCAGGAAATCGGTGTTGATTTTAAGGAAACAAAATCAATCGGTACGGCGGTTTACTGTGCTGCTGAAAATGAATTTAAGGGCAATATTGTTTTTGCCGATATTATAAAGCAGGACAGTAAGGATGCAATTGCAAGGCTTAAATCAATGGGTGTTTCAAATACTGTAATGCTGACAGGTGATAAGGAGCCCATTGCAAAAGATATTGCTGCAAAGGCAGGGGTTGATATGGTTTATGCAAAGCTTATGCCTGCCGATAAGGTTGAAAAGGTTATTGCACTTCAGCAGCAGGGCGCAAAGGTTATGTATACAGGTGACGGAATCAATGACGCACCTGTGCTGGCTCAGGCTGATTTGGGTGTTGCTATGGGCGGTGTCGGCAGTGATGTCGCTATTGAAGCTGCTGATATGGTGATTATGGGTGATTCCTTATCAAAAATCCCTGTGGGCAGAAGAATAGCTAAAAAGGCAATTCGTATTGTTAAGGAAAATATTATTTTTTCACTGGGTGTTAAAATATTGATTATTATCGGCTGTACCATAGGCATATTTGATGAAAATGCAATGTGGCTTGCTGTTTTCGGTGATGTGGGTGTATGCCTTATTGCTATTGCAAACTCCATGCGCACAATGATTGTTAAAAAAGAAAAATAGCAGAAAAGTGGCTGCCTCACCTTTGTGAGACAGCCACTCTTTCTTATTATTTATATTACATCTACTACATACAGCTTTTGGTCATCAACTTTAAATTTTATGTCAAAATTCAGATATTTGACACCATAAATGCGGTTACTGTCTGTCTGGTATGACGGTCTGGGGTCCTGTTTCAGTATGCCGATGATTCCGTTCTGCTTGTCCGTTGGTATTCTCTGCAATAATTCATCGGGAAAGTCCACATCCAGACTGTAGTCAACAAAATCCTGTGCAAAGCCCTGTTTTGCATCAGGATGACTGTCGGTGTAGGTGATATAAGGCTTAATGTCCAGAACAGGCGTGCCGTTCATCATATCCACACCTGTAACATAAAGCACAGTGCCGTGGCTTTTTGTGTGCTCTATTCGTTTCAGTTTAACGCAGGACATAGCAATTGCATTCGGTCTAAAGGGCGAACGTGTGGCAAATACACCCTTTCGCTTTTCACCGCCCAGTCGTGGAGGGCGAACAGTAGGTGAAAAATCTTTTCTTATGCTTTCGCTGAACTGCCACAGCACCCATATGTGGCTGAATTCTTCAAGACCTGCAAAAGCCTCGGCTACGTTGTATGGTGGATTAAAAATGATTTTTCCCTCAAGCTCGGGCACATTCCCTGCTTGCCTGGGGACACCGAATTTTTCGGGCATATCCGTGTAAATATTACCTATGATTTTCAAAAATAAGTACCTCTTTAATTTTTCTCAGAACAAAAACTCCTTAATTACTCCGAAGGTGTCACGCACATAGTATGTTGCACGCAAAAAGTGACTTGTGTAGGAGCTTATTCTTGCAGGGTTCAATCCCTGCTTATCGGCAATAATAGTTGCTCTTTTCAGGTGAAAGCTTGATGTTGCAATTGCGACATCCGTGCTGAGGTTGTTTTCATCAATTATTTTTTTAGAAAAGCTGATGTTTTCAAAGGTGTTGGTGCTTTTGTCCTCAAGATACAGTCGTTCGGGAGCAATGCCCTTTTCCGTCAGCACGTTGAACATACATTGTGCTTCGCTTATATCCTCGTTATTTCCCTGTCCGCCTGAAAGCACGGCGACGCTGTCGGGGTGCTCATCAAGGTATTTATAGGCGCTGTCAATTCTGTATCCAAGCATCCAGCTTGGTCGCTCGCCAACAACGGCACAGCCTAAAACTATAACGGTTTCCTCATTTTTTGCATTGGTTGTTGATGCGGCAATGGTTGAGCCGAGTGCAATAAAAAAGCAAAGCATTACCGAACAGCCTGATACAAACAATGTATCAAAAATAATTTTGCCTGCTTTTTTTGACCTGATTTTCTCCACAAGCTTTAATATCGGATTTAAAAATAAGCCAAGACAAATCAGTGCTGCTGAGAAAATGATTCCTGCAAGGTTGCCGATATTAAGAATATGTGCAAATAAAGGTGCAATAAAGTAAAACAGCAGAATACCGCCAATTACAATAAGTATTAATCTAATCCACTTTTTCATTTTCATTGTTAATCCTTCTGTAAAGGACGAACGCAGTCAAAGCAATAACAGCAATCAGCACCGCCATAATAATGTATACCCAGTTTGGGAGGATATGAAAAGCAATGTCAAGTATTCTTGCGGTAAAGCAAAGGGGAAATACAGTTGAAATTATATATAAAGCCAAGCCCTTGTTTTTCGCCTGGCTGATAATTTCTGCCTTACTGTATTCAAGGTGCAGTCTGTAAATCCCCACAATAAATAATAATATGCCGACAACAAGGGCAAAAAGTGATACTGCGGCAAACATAATCTCCCAGTGTGTATAAAACAGAATGGGGAATGCCCATATGCAGTAAAGTTCTGTTACTCCGCCAAGCAGTGCACTGAATATAGACATAAACAGTGCAAATATAAATAAAAGCTTGAATTCGTGCGATACCTTTTTTCTGTTGTCTGTGTTATCTTTTATGCTTTCCATATCCAAAACGGCGGGTGCAGCAGGTGCATTGCCTGTCAGCAGCTCGTCAATGGTTATACCAAGGCAGTCTGCAATTTCAGGCAAAAGGGTAATGTCGGGGTAACCGTCACCCTTTTCCCATTTTGACACAGTCCTGTTGCTCACATTGAGCAGCTCGCCGAGCTGAATCTGGTTCAGTCCTTTTTCTTTCCTTTTTTCTGAAATAAGCTTACCGGTAAGTTTTGCATCCATTTCTTTTTCCCCCTGACCCTACTATACCATAACCGCACAAAAAACACAATGCACGGCTTTTAGAACGAATCCACGCTCCGTGGAACACGCAAAAAACCACGGTATCAAGCCAAATCTGACACCGTGGTTTTAGCAATTTAAAAATTATTTATTGTTCATCAATAGCCTTTGCATTTTTCTTTTTCTTAATAATGCAGACTGCTGCAATTGCAATCGCAAGCACTGCCACACCCGATACAGCGGAAATTATGATAATTTTATTGTTGTCAACTTGTGTTGGTGCACCCATTGATATATCATTATCCAAATTTAACTGAATGCTTTCTTTTTCGGTATTTGTAACAGCTTTTATTTCGTTAAAAGTATACAAGCTATCTTTATCAAGTGTGAAATTTGAGTTATCCTCATTTTCAATTTCGAGCTGTTCAAGAATTTTAAATCTTGTATCATCTGGATTATCAGTACATATCACAGCAACAAGGTCAATTGTATTTGAAATACCTCCTAAGAAGTACACAGTGCCATCTGAAATATTATTCTCTCTCAGTACCTTATCAACCTCGGCTTTATAATCAATTTCATAATCATAAATACTGATAACAGGCAAATTCCATTCGCCGACAGTTTCCTGAAATTTTTCTATTTCTTCATCGCTAAGCACTTCTTTAACATTATCATCAGTTATAGGTTCTCTTATTTGAACATTAAGCAGAGCTGTTTTTCCGTTATTTATAACAGGGATATAATAAAAAAAATCTGCCATTTTTACACAATCTTGCATGGTTTTATTATTCAGTTCATCACGGTCCATAATGGAATACATACCTGCGTAGATTTTAGTAATTTTGCTGTAATCAATACTGTTTTCATCAATTTCTTCCATACCCTCTGTTATAATTGTAGAATTTGTATCTTCTATAAAATATTCTGCTCTTGCATGGATTTCTTCAATTTCTTTTGCAGACTCAGAATAAACTATTCCGTTACTTGCATATACAGGGATACAGTTTATCATAATCAACATCATTAATAATAAAGATATTGCTTTATTTTTCACAAGTGATTACCTCCTCGTATATTAGTAAATGTGAGTTTCTTTTTCTTAACAATGCAGACTGCTGCAATTGCAATCGCAAGCACCGCAACGCCTGATACAGCGGAAATAATTATGATTTTATTTTTGTCAGGTGTTGGTGCGGCTGTGTCAACCGAGGTTTGGATAGGTGTTGCATCATCACCATATGTTCCTTCCGGTAAATTTTTTAATTCTTCTGCATCCTGTTCGGCAATTGCCTTGATTTCATCAAATGTATAAAGCTTATCATTGTCCAGCTTGGAGCTTTGAAGAAAAATTTTAGCATCTTCATTATTCTCCGGACATATGACTGCCACCAATGTATTTAATCTTATACTTGTAATACCACTGAGTATATAAACATTTGCATTGTTAATATTATTGTCCTGAAGCATTTTATTAACTGTGCCTATATAATCATATTCTTCTGTACCAAAGCTAATAGATGACACAATCCATTTTCCAAGATTGTTTTTACGGAACTCAAGAACATCAGTTGGAAGATTGTTGTTTTCTTCATCAGATAATTCTTCAATTTTATCCAATATCATTTCCACATTTTTTCCATTACAATAAATAGGCATAGTATAATCATATTCTTTGTTATCAACAAAATTTTGCATTATTTCATTGTTTAATTTGTCATTATCCAATATTCCCGCACTTGAATATACTCTATACATTTTGTTGTAATCAATATCACTATTGTTAATAGACTCAAATTCTTCGATTTCTGTATAAGAATTTACATATTCAACAATATAATTCTCAATTGCTTTAATTTCTTCTATATTATTACTACCGAAGAAAGTGTTAGCAAATACAGGGGTGCAGTTTAATAAAATTAAACTAGCTATCACAATTGCAATTATTTTGTTCTTCATAATTTTTCCTCCTTTTTATCCCTTCAATATATAAGTGTAAAAAATGGGGCAAAGTGTTGCAAGAAAATGATAAAAAACTGAGATAATAGACAGCAGTTAATTAAAAAGGCTATGCCGATTAAAGCATAGCCTTTTGGGTTTATTCTTCGTTATTTACTTTTGTGTGTTTCTTTTTCTTAACAATGCAGACTGCTGCAATTGCAACAGCAAGCACTGCCACACCTGATACAGCGGAAATGATTATAATTTTATTGTTGTCGGTTGTTGGTGTTGCCCCCCAAGTTCCGTCATAATCTGTTTGAAATATTTCACTTTCACTATCTGCAATTGCCTTTATTTCTTCATAAGAATGTAAAACATTTTTATCAAGTGTGCTTCCACCGTCACCTTCAGTTTTGCTTTCAAATTGTCTTAGTATTTTAAACTGCGTATTATCATTATTATCTGAACAAATTAACGCTCCCATAGTAATGTTTTGTGTAAGCTCAGTTACAAAGTAAATATGTGAATTTTCTATATTATTCTCTTTAAGCGTTTTTTGAATCTCTTCCTTGTAATCAATTATTTGTGATTGAATACCCAAAGAGGCAATATGCCATTTCCCGATATTTTTTTCAAGATTTTCTATAGTATCAAGGGAAAGTTTTTCTTTGCTTTCCTCAGTTAATTCTTCACCCTTTTGAAAACACACCATAATAGTTTTCTCATTATATTCTATAGGAAGATAATGCACAACATTACTTTTCATAATAGCTTCCTGCATTTGTTCATTATTAGGTTTTCCGTTTTTATATAATTCTATATCAGTATAAAGTGTGATTATTTTGTTATAATCAATATTATTGCTGTCAATGTGTATGTTTTCAGATTCAAAGGTTGAGTTAACTTCATTAATTATGGTTTTTTCCAATTTACCTATTTCTTCGACCGAAGGTGCATCAACAAAAATATTCATATTTTCGATAGTGTTAGCAAACACAGGTGTGCAGTTTAATAAAATGAAACTCGCTATCAAAATTGCAATTATTTTGTTCTTCATCATTCTCTCCTTAATTGTAAGTAAATGTTATAAGTGTGTTTCGTTTTGCATTAACTCCATAAAATGAAGTTCCGTTTTCGATATCACTATATTTGTAATATAAAGTGTCATTATCTTCCCATGGATCTACAATGAGAAGTCTTTTACCTTCTAAATCATAGCCGGCACAAACTACGGAATGACCGCCTTCATTATCAAGTCGTACTAATCGAATAATAATGGGTCTATTATTATCAATTTCCTCAACAAATTTCTCGAAACTTAATGATTCCGTTTCGGTAGCTGATTTTGTCTTTTTTGATGCATATCTTATTGCTCTAATATAATCAGTGGGATAACCAAAAAAGTTTAAAGTTGATCCTTTGATATGAACAAGTACGTTTTCTTGTGTAATCGTACTATCTGTATAATAAGTCCCTACCATTACAGAGGAAGCAGCCCAACACCAATGACTCTTTTTCTGTTTTTCTTCATTAATTTTAATTTCAGTCTGTCGTAAGGCTCCTGTTGAATAAAAAACATATTTTCTATAATCTTCAGTAAATGTGTTTGTATTCATTGTACCGCCATCAGGATTGAAATAATACCATTTACCATCAATCTTTTTCCAACCTGTCTGCATAGAACCATCAGTATTGAAAAAGTACCAATAGTCATTTATTTTTTTCCAGCCGATATCCATTATACCGCTGCTGTTAAAATGATAGGTTTTACCATTTTCCGGGAGCCAGCCAACATAGCGCTCACCTGTGGAATGGAAATAATACTAATCAGCGCCTATTTTTACCCATCCAGTTTCCATTATGCCTTCACTGTTCAGGTGATACCATTTGCCGTCCACCTTCAGCCAGCCTGTCTGCATCCAGCCGCTGGCATCAAAATGATACCAATAGCCGTTGATATATTCCCAGTCATTTTTAGTGTATGTGCCGTCTGTATGCTTATACCACCATTTGCCGTTGCTTTCCTTAATCCAGGTACCGGGCTTTGTTGTGGCGGCATATTATTTTAATATACGTGTCAAACCATTTTAACCACCCCATCGCAATATATATTTATTTTAAATTTATCTTCTAATATATAAGTGTCGAAAATAAAAAAAGGTGTTGCAGAAAAAAAGTATTGTTTACAGTTTGTTTACAAATAAATGGACAATGATACGAAAAATGCCGTATAACAGAAAAACGGACCGATTTGCTATCGGTCCGTAAAATGATTTGATTTTTTATTAATTTAATAATCCCACAATGCCGACGGTGAGTCCGCTGGCTGCCATTAATACGGCAAGGATGATTGCGGTAATCTTAACCCAATTTCTGTTCATTTTAATTCATAAGAGCGTTTGCCTCAGCTATCAGCTTTTCGGCAATTTCGCCTGCCTCCTCTTTATTCTTTCCGATTGCGGTGATATATGCCTTGATTTTTGGCTCTGTGCCTGACGGACGGACAATAATTTTGTTGCCGTTCATTAATGTGTAGGCAAGCACATTGGATTTCGGCAGCTCTATTGTGCTGACGCTTGCATCTGCAACATTGATTGAGATTGATGTTTTGTAGTCATCAACTCTGATAACCTCATAGCCTGCAAAGTTGTTTGGTGCTGATTCTCTTAAGCTGTTCATAATATCAGCCATTTTCTCCATACCTGCAGCACCCTCAAAGGTGTAGCTTTCAACCACGTTGAAATAGTAGCCGAACTCGTCATAAAGGCTATCCATAACCTCTGCAAGGCTCTTGCCCTGTGCTTTATAGTAGGCAGCCATTTCACAAATCAGCATAGAGGCAACTACTGCATCCTTATCTCTTGCGTGGGTGCCTGCAAGGTAGCCGTAGCTTTCCTCAAAGCCCATAACAAAGTCATCAGCTCTGCCCTCAGCCTCAAGCCGGGTAATTAATTCGCCTATATATTTGAAGCCTGTTAAAAGATTTTTAAAGGTGCAGTTGTATTTTTTAGCAATAACCTCTGCAAGGTCAGTTGAAACAAAGGATTTAACAGCAACGCTCTGCTCGGAAAGTGTGCCCTTTTCAGCCTTCTGTGACAAAAGATAGTTAAGCATCATTGCGCCAACCTCATTACCGCTCATCAGCTTGTATCCGCCGTTGCCGTCCTGTACTGCAATGCCGACTCTGTCGCAGTCAGGGTCAGTTGCCAAAAGCAGGTCAGGCTGAATTTCCTCTGCCATTTTAAGTGCACATTCAAAGGATTGCCTGATTTCGGGGTTCGGGAACGGGCAGGTCGGGAAATTGCCGTCAGGCAGCTCCTGCTCAGGCACAACATAAACATCCTTAACACCGATTCTGTCAAGAATGGCTCTTACAGGCTTATTGCCTGTGCCGTTTAATGGTGTGTATATAACCTTAAGGTCTGATGCCTTAACGATTTCGGGATTAACACACTGCTTCTGCACTTCGTCAAGGAATGCATTGATAACCGTGTCACCCATATATTCAATCATTCCGTCAGCAACAGCCTTGTCAAAATCCATTGACTTAATGCCTGTGAAATAGTCAACCTTCTGAATGAAATCGTAGGTTTCGCCTGCCTCCTCATCGGTCATCTGATAGCCGTTTGAGTTATAGCACTTAAAGCCGTTGTATTTAGCAGGGTTGTGTGATGCAGTAAGAATAATACCGCTTGAGGTTTTGAAATACCTTATTGCAAAGGAAAGGCATGGCGTTGGCTCAAGCTCCTCATAAATATAAACCTTGACACCATTTGCAGCCAGAACCTTAGCTGCCTCAATGGAAAAGTAGTCACTCTTTATTCTTGAATCATAGCCGATTGCAACTGACGGATTTTCAAAATGCTTATTGAGAAAATCAGCAAGCCCCTGTGTGGCACGGCATACGGTGTAATAGTTCATTCTGTTTGTGCCTGCACCGATAACGCCGCGAAGTCCTGCAGTACCGAATTCAAGGTCACGGTAAAATCTGTCAAGGATTTCATCCTCATTGCCCTCAACTGCTTTCAGCTCTTCAGTTAGGTCGGGGTCGATAACAGCCTTTTCAAGCCACAGTTTGTATTGTGCATTAATATCCATATGAACACATCCTTAAATATTATAGTATTGTCTATATTCTAAACCTATTAAAATATATTGTCAATAATTACAATTGCTGATATAATAAATTTGGTGATTTTATGTATGCAAAAGTGAAAAGTCTGGGGGTTTTCGGTCTTGATGCCTTTGGTGTAACGGTTGAATGTGATATCAGCAGCGGTCTGCCGCGCTTTGATTTGGTGGGCTTGCCTGATGCGGTTGTCAAGGAAAGCAGGGAGAGAGTGAGAGCTTCCGTTAAAAACTGTCATCTTGAATTTCCTGTTTCAAGAATTACTGTTAATATTGCCCCTGCAGATATTAAAAAAGAAGGCTCAGTCTATGACTTGCCTGTGTTCATTGCAATACTCAAGGCAAGCGGACAGCTTAAGGGTGATACGGATGCTTTTGCCTTTGTTGGCGAGCTGTCCCTTGACGGTGAAATACGAGGTGTTAACGGTGTTCTGCCTATGCTGATAAAAGCCCGTGACAGCGGTGTAAAGGCAGTGTTTATACCAAAGGAAAATGAGCTTGAGGGCAGTGTGCTTGATGATATTGATGTTTTGCCCGTTCAAAATATTTTTGAGGTTATGAAGCATATATCGGGCGCTGAAAAAATTACACCCTGTTACAATAAAGAGTTTAAGCAGAAGAAAACGGAATATGCAATAGATTTTTCAGACGTAAAGGGGCAGCAGGAGGCAAAGCGTGCTCTTGAGATTTCAGCAGCAGGCGGTCACAACTGCCTGATGATAGGACCGCCCGGCGCAGGCAAATCCATGCTCGCCAAAAGACTGCCGACAATTCTGCCGGATATGAGCTTTGAGGAAAAGCTGGAAACCACAAAGGTTTATTCCATTGCAGGCAGAATACCTAAGGGCACTGCCCTGATAGATGAAAGACCCTTCCGTTCACCGCATTATACAGTGTCTGCACAGGCATTAGCAGGGGGCGGTACGACAATCAAGCCCGGTGAAATCAGCCTTGCACATAACGGCGTTTTATTTATGGACGAGTTTCCCGAATTTGACCGCAGAGCAAAGGAAAGTCTGCGTCAGCCCATTGAGGACGGAATTGTCAATATTTCCCGTGCCAGCGGTTCGGTTACATATCCGTCAAACATTATGATGATTTGTGCAATGAATCCCTGTCCCTGTGGATTTTTCGGTCATCCCACAAAGGAATGCAAGTGCACATCTGCGGCTAAGAAAAGGTATCTTGATAAAATTTCAGGACCTATTCTTGACAGAATTGATATTCATATTGAGGTTACGCCTGTCCCGTATGATCAGCTTTCCGACAAAACAAAGGGCGAAAGCTCGGAGGTAATCAAAAAGCGTGTTGACAAGGCTCGTGCTTTTCAGCGCAATCGCTTTAAGGGTACAGGTATAACCTGCAATGCAAAAATGACACCGCAGATGACAAAGGATTTTTGCCTGCTCAGTGATGATGCAAATGAATTGCTGAAGGTCAGCTTTGAAAAGCTTGGTATGTCTGCAAGGGCATATGACAAAATACTGAGGATTGCACGGACAATCGCAGATTTGGACAGCAGTGAAAATATAGAAATACATCATATAGCCGAGGCTTTGCAGTATCGAAGCCTTGACAGAAAATATTGGAATATGGAGGACTGATTGTGGATATTAAAAAGACAATGGCTAATCTTGAAAAGAATAATATGAAGCCGTATTTTGTTGAGACAAAGGAGGAGGTTGTCCCTCTTATTAAAACACTGATTGCCGATGGTGAAAGTGTTTCCCACGGCGGCTCTGAAACGCTGAAAGAAATCGGTGCAATTGAACTGCTGAAATCAGGAAATTATGATTATATTGACAGGTCAGGACTTGAGGGCGAGGAGCTGAGACAGTCCTATATCCGTGCCTTCGGTTGTGATACTTACTTGACTTCCGTGAATGCAGTTACTGAAAACGGCGAGCTTTACAATGTTGACGGTAACTCAAACCGTGTTGCCTGCATTGTCTATGGACCAAGACAGGTTATTGCTGTGGTTGGAATAAACAAAATTACAGCTGATATTAACGAAGCAGTTACAAGGGTGAAAACAACTGCCGCACCGCCAAACACAAAAAGGCTCGACTGCAAAACCCCTTGTGCAGCTACGGGGCAATGTATCAGTCTTAATAAAGAAAATCCGCTTATTTGTGACGGCTGTGAAAGTCCTCAGCGTATTTGCTGCAACTATGTTATTTCAGCAAAACAGCGTCACAAGGACAGAATAAAGGTCATTATTGTTAATGAAAGCTTAGGGTATTAAAATAATCGGCAGAAACTTCAAACCGAGTTTCTGCCGATTATTATATCGATAAAAAAACCAC
>DKYL01000041.1:853-12639 GCA_002493325.1 Ruminococcaceae bacterium UBA7101 | reverse complement strand
GGTTTCTTATTCACAAGAAATGCTGATGTTTCTTCAATGACTGTTGAAGATGTTGATATGAAGAATATTGTTCGTATGAAGTCTTCTAACACAACCGTTGGTGATCAGTTTGTAGTTGATGTTAAGAATCCTGCTTCATCAGTTTCATTCAAGTATTCAGCATATGCTGTTATTAAGGATGCTAATGGCAAGACATCTTATATCTATTCAAATATTATCGATGGCACAAACAATTTCTAAAAAGGAGGGTTACAAATTATGAAGAAGTTTTATGAAGAACCGGAAATGATTGTTCGTAATTATGTTTTACCTCCAAACGACGTTGTTACAACAAGTGGAACAGGCGGTAATACAGGAGGCGGAAGCCTCGAAGGCGGAGACGAATACGATCCGTTTGCAGATTATTTTGAATAATAATTCATTTTGCACCTCGGCTTATGCCGGGGTGCTTTTTTGCTTTTCGTTCATTATTAAATTTAATTATATGTATAAGATGACATAAATTTAACAATTTTGTTATTTGACTTATTATAAGTTATATATTATTATATTTATTAATGATATATTAGTGGAAGTGCGGCTTATGAATATATTGGTTGTCGGTCTGGGTCTTATTGGTGCCAGTCTTGCAAAAACATTAAAGAAAAACACAAAGCATCATATTATGGGCTGGAACAGAACAGAGTCTGTTTCAATGCGTGCTGTCAGTGATGGTGCAATTGATGAAACGGGTGAGCTTTGTGATTTAATTCCCAAGGCGGATATTACTATTGTTAATTTTTATCCTGATGCTATTGTTCCTTTTATTAAGGATAATAGGGATTTATTTAAGAAAAACAGCATAGTTACTGACTCTTGCGGTATAAAAACAAAAATATGTACTGAGCTTGAAAAAGAAAGCTTTGATTTTCATTTTGTGGGTGGACATCCAATGGCGGGACGTGAGGTAAGCGGATATGATAACTCACTTGACACACTTTTTGATAAGGCATCATTTATTTTTACGCCGCTTTCTTCAACACCGAGATATATAACGGATGCACTGGTAGGATTAGCACAGGAAATGGGCTTTGCACGTACTGTTGTCACCACGCCTGAGCATCACGACGAAATGATTGCCTTCACTTCACAGATTGCGCATGTACTTGCGTGTTCATATGTACTTTCTCCATTAGCACCATACCATGCAGGCTATTCTGCCGGCAGTTATCGGGATGTAAGTCGAGTTGCAAGAATTAATGCGGATATGTGGACAGAGCTGTTTATTGCAAATGGTGAGCCGCTGGTCAGAGAAATTGATGATTTGGTTTCAAATCTTATGAAATTCAAATATGCAATTGTGAACAGTGATGAAAAGCAGCTTCACGATTTAATGGAAAAGGGTAACAAAATTAAAGAGGAAATCGGTTAATGAAAAAGCTAACGGTTAAGGTTAATGACCAGTATGATATATTAATAGAAAAAGGCTTGCTGTCAAGAGCAGGTGAGCTGATAAGTGACGTTTTGAAATGCAAAAAAATTGTCCTCATAAGTGATACAAACGTATTCCCTCTCTACGGTGAATTGGTTAAGGCGTCGCTTGTAAAACAGGGCTATGAGGTGTTTGCGTTCGTTTTTACAGCAGGTGAGACATCTAAAAAAACATCAACTGTTATTGATATGGTTGAATTTATGGCTGAAAAACGCCTGACACGTGAAGACGGAGTCGTTGCTCTCGGCGGCGGTGTTTGCGGAGATATGGCTGGGTTTGCCGCTGCAATTTATCTCAGAGGTATTAAATTTGTTCAGATACCTACATCACTGCTTTCTCAGGTGGATTCATCTGTGGGCGGAAAAACTGCTGTGGATTTGCCGCAGGGCAAGAATTTATGCGGAGCTTTCCATCAGCCGAGTCTTGTTATTATCGACCCCGATGTTTTAAATACACTCAGTGATGAATTTTTTGCTGACGGAATGGGCGAGGTTATTAAGGCTGGCTGTATTAAATCAGAATCACTTTTTGAAAGACTTGAGAAAGAAAATCCAAAGAATTTTATTGAGGATATGATTTATGAATGCCTTGATATAAAACGTCAGGTTGTCGAGAATGATGAAAAGGAGCATGGCGAGCGTGCCCTCCTGAATTTCGGTCATACCTGCGGTCATGCAATTGAAAAGCTGTGGAATTTTGAAACGGTTACGCACGGAGAGGCTGTCGGAATCGGTATGGTTATGATTAGCAGAGTAGGCGAAAAGTTAGGCTTAACCCAGGCAGGAACAGCAGACAGGATTGTGAATGTTCTTAAAAAGAACAATATGAAGATTGCCGATACACACAGCGTTGAAGAAATCGTCGATGCAATGAGCGCTGACAAAAAGAGAACAGGCAGCATAATGAAATTTATTTTGCTTAAAAAAATAGGTGACAGCTTTATTTATCCTGTGAATAATGATGATATAGCAGGGATTTTTGGAGTATAAATTAATGAGTGTAGTTGAAATCGAAAATTCTATATTAACAGGAGAGATTGTTGCTCCTCCCTCAAAATCGGCTGCTCACAGAGCCTTGGTATGCTCTTTTCTTGCAGGAGGCGGAACAGTAAAGCCAATCATTGATTCAAACGATATGCGTGCAACGGTTGGTGTTATCCGTGCTTTAAAGAATGATGAGAAGGAGCTCAACTGCATTGAGAGTGGTTCAACAATGCGGTTTATGATTCCTGTTGCCGCAGCGCTCGGCAAGGAGGTTACGTTTGTCGGTGAGGGCAGTTTGCTGTCACGAACACTCGGTGAGTATATGACGCTTTTGCCGCAGCATAATGTTAAGGTGAAAAGTGACGGCTTTTTGCCGCTTGAGATTTCAGGCAAGCTGACGAACGGCAGCTACGAGGTCAACGGTGATGTCAGCAGTCAGTATATTACAGGGTTGCTTATGGCACTTGCAAATACTGACGGTGACAGTGCGGTTATCTTAAAAACACCACTGCAATCCAAGCCGTATGTGGATATGACAATCAAGGTTATGGCTGATTTTGGTGTGCATATTACGGAAACAGATTTTGGCTATTTAATCCACGGCAATCAGAAATTCAGACAGCTTGATTATACTGTTGAGGGCGATTGGTCACAGGCGGCATTCTTCCTTGTGGCAGGTGCTTTAGGCGGAAGGGTTATGGTCAAGGGTCTTGATATCAATTCAACTCAGGGTGACAAAGAGATACTGCAGGTGCTTAAAAGGTTCGGTGCAAAGGTTGTTTTTGATGATACCACTGCAACAGCAGAAAAAAGTAAGCTTGTCGGTACGGATATCAATGCAGAAAATATTCCTGATTTGGTTCCTGTCCTGGCTGTGCTTGCCGCCTTTGCAAAGGGCAAAACAGTTATTTATGGTGCTGAAAGGCTCAGATATAAAGAATCAAACAGAATTGAAAGTGTTGTTACAAATCTGAAATTAATGGGTGTTGACGCAGAAGAAACGGCTGACGGTATTATTATTAACGGCGGAAACAGGCTGACAGGTAATGCCTTAAAGGGCTTTAATGACCATAGAATTGTTATGGCATTTTCTGTTGCTGCGTTGTTTGCAGATGGTAAAACAACGATTGACGATGCAATGAGTATAAATAAGTCATACCCTGATTTCTTTGAAGACTACAATATGCTTGGAGGTAGGGCAAATGTCCTCTGAATTCGGAAAAAATTTGAAGCTTTCCATATTCGGTGAAAGCCACGGCGAGGCAATCGGCTGTGTGATTGACGGTCTGCCAAGCGGCGTTAAGCTTGATATGGATAAAATATATATTGATATGTCACGACGTGCTCCGGGTAAGGATAAAACTGCTACCCCAAGGCTTGAAAAGGATGTTCCTCATATTCTGTCAGGGGTGCTTGACAATGTTACAACAGGTGCACCGTTGGCTATGATCATTGAGAATACAAATACAAAAAGCGGTGACTATTCAAATGTCATGACAGTTCCCAGACCATCGCACAGTGATTACCCTGCCTTTGTTAAATACGGCGGTAACAATGATGTAAGAGGCGGCGGTCATTTCAGCGGAAGGCTTACTGCACCGCTTGTTTTTGCAGGTGCAGTGGCAAAGCAAATTTTAGCACAGCAGGGTGTAATGATTGGCGCTCATATAGCGAAAATCGGCAGTGCCGAGGATGATATGTTTGATAAGAATCATATCAGTGCTGAGCTTCTTGAAAAACTGTCCTCAAGTGCATTTTCGGTTATTTCGGACAATGCCGAGGCTCTTATGAGAGCTGAGGTTGAAAAGGCAAGAATGGATTGCGACAGCATCGGCGGTATTATAGAATGTGCTGTAATCGGTATGCCTGTGGGTGTCGGTGCAAATATGTTTTCTACCGTTGAGAGCCATTTAAGCTCTATACTCTTCGGCGTTCCTGCCGTTAAGGGTGTTCAGTTTGGAGCAGGCTTTGATTTTGCTGAAATGACAGGTTCTCAGGCGAATGACACCTATTCTGTTAAGGATGGCAGGGTTGTGCTCAACGGCAACAATAACGGCGGTGTACTAGGCGGTATGACCTCAGGTGCGCCGATTGTGCTCAGTGCGGTAATAAAGCCCACACCATCAATCTCAAAACCGCAGAAAAGTGTCAATCTGCGAACAATGACGGATGAGGAGCTTGTTATCAAAGGTCGTCATGACCCTTGTATTGTTCCGCGTGCAGTGCCTGTAATAGAAGCAGTAGTTGCATTCGGACTGCTTGATTTAATGATGTAAAAAGGATTATTACTATAAATGGATTTATTGGAACTCAGAAAAGAAATTGATAAAATAGACAGTGAGCTTATACCGCTTTTATTAAAGAGAATGAGTATATCAGAGAAGGTTGCTCAGTATAAGGTGGAAAGAGGTATTCCTGTTTTAAACGAAGAGCGTGAGCAGGAAATATTAAACAATGTAGCAGCAAGATGCGGTGAACAGGGCGAAACCATCAAAACGGTTTTTTCTGCCACAATGGATGCATCAAGAGCACTTCAGCACAAAATAATCGGAGGCGGCAAAGAGCTTAGAGAGCTTGTTGAAAGTGCACAGATTGACGGCAAGCTGACTGCAAACGGTGCGCCTGTTGCCTGTCAGGGTGTTGACGGTGCGTACAGCGGAATTACCGCAAATACACTGTTCCCTGATTCACCTGTAAAATATTACAAGCAGTTTGAGGACGTGTTTGAGGCAGTTAATAAAGGCGAGGCGATATACGGCGTAATCCCGGTTGAAAATTCAACCGCAGGCTCTGTTCACGAATCCTATGATCTGATTATGAAATACAGATTTTATGTTGTCGGTGCATATGATTTAAAGATTGAGCATTGTCTTTGTGCAAAAGAGGGTACAGCTTATGAAAATATTACAAATGTCTATTCTCATCCTCAGGCATTGTCACAGTGCGGCAATTTTTTGAAAAATTTTGATTTCACAGGCATTAACTTTTCAAACACTGCAGCGGCTGCTGAATTTGTTGCAAATTCACCGCAAAGGGATATTGGTGTTATCTGCTCTGAATTTGCAGCTAAAAAATACGGACTGAAAATATTAAAAAGAAATGTTCAGAATAATAATAACAACAGAACAAGATTTATTGTTATTTCAAAAAAATTGGTTATCAGCAGTGATGCCAATAAGATTTCGCTGATTTTTTCAACTGCAGACAAAACAGGCTCGCTTTACAGAGTTCTGGGCAGATTTTCAATGGCTGGTCTTAATCTCACAAAGCTGGAGTCAAGACCCATTGAAAATGCGAATTTTAACTATCATTTTTATGTTGATGTTTCGGGCAGCATTAAGCAGCAGTCAGCCCTTGATTTAATGTGCGCATTATATGACGAGCTGCCTGAATTTGAATTTTTAGGCAACTTTAACGAGGGCTAATATTTTATCGGAGATGAATTTGTGAAACAGCAAAAACGCCACAGAACAAACTTAATATCCACAGTAGTAGTGCTTGTTATGGCGGGATTGTTAGTGTTTCTTTCCGTTGTGCTTTACAATCACGCAAAGCTTGAGGTAAGGTTTGACACACTGATAAGCTGGCTCAATCAGATTGATGATGCAATTGTGCAGCTTGATTCAAATGTTGAAATTGTCATTTGTATTTTTGCTCTTTATATTGCAAAATGCCAGCTTCCGATACCTATGGGCTTTCTTTGTGTAATATCCGGTATCGTTTTTCCAATGACGCAGGCGATTATTATAAATATATTGTTTTGTTCCTTTTTCTTTACTGTTAAGTATTTTGAAGGCAGCTTTATCGGTGGCGGCTGGACGGGGATGATTCTCGGTATCAAGCAGCTTAGATTTGTCAAGGAATGGATTCAGTTCAAGGGCAACGGCAATCCGTATGTGCTTTTTGTTTCAAGGCTTGTACCGTCTATTCCTCTTGGTATGGTTTCAAAATATTACGGCTCTATGAAATATGATTTTGTTTATTATACGCTGCTGAGCCTGCTTGGCTTTGCACCGAGGTTATATATTTATACTAAAATCGGTTCAACAATTTATAACCCGTTTTCAGTGCAGTTTATTGTTTTGCTTATGGTTATTGTTGCATTTACGGGTATATCCATAATGACATTTAATATCTTTTATGGTATTAAATCAAAACAGATGAATCAGACATTGTTAATTTATTCCGAGAAGGAAAAGTATAAAATAGTTTTATAATTGAAAAGGAGAGAATTATGAAAGCAAGCGAATTAATTATGAAATTAGAGAACGGTGAGTTTGACGGCTGTTTAAAAAAGGTTTATGTAACCGATGAGGCAGTTGAGGCACAGAAGCCGCGTTACATAAGAACTGCAAAAAAATTTATTGAGCAGTTTGACGATGACAGAGATGTTATTGTATTGAGTGCTCCCGGCAGAACAGAAATCTGCGGTAATCATACTGACCACAACAACGGCAAGGTACTTGCCGCATCCATTAATCTTGATGCTATTGCAGTTGCCGCAAAAAGCGACGCAGCCGTTATCAATGAAAAAAGCGAGGGTCACTCACTGAATGTTGTTGATATCAGCAGTCTTGAGCCGAATGCGGATGAATACGGCAGATCGGGTGCTATGATTAAGGGCGTTGCTGCAAGGCTTAATAATCTCGGTTACAAAATCGGCGGCTTTGACGCTTGCACTACAAGTGATGTTATGGGCGGTTCAGGTCTTTCTTCCTCTGCTGCCTTTGAGGTATTAATCGGAAACATTATTTCACATTTATTTAATGACGGCAATATTGATGCCGTGGAGATTGCAAAGGCTGCTCAGTACAGTGAAAATGTATTTTTCGGCAAGCCGTCAGGTCTGCTTGATCAGATGGCTTCCTCTGTCGGAACCTTTGTTAATATTGATTTTGAGGATACCGATAAGCCGATTATTAAAAAGATAAATTTTGATTTTGCAGGCTCAGGCTACAGCCTTTGTATTGTGGATACACACGGCAATCACAGTGATTTAACCGATGATTATGCAGCAGTAAGGGGCGAGATGGAGGCTGTTGCAAAGGCTATGGGCAAGAATGTTCTGCGTGAGGTAAGCTTTGAGGATTTCAAGTCACAGATAGGCAGCCTTATGGAGAAGACAAATGACCGTGCCGTTCTCAGAGCAATGCATTTCTTTAAGGAAAATGAACGGGTAGACAGTGCGGTTCAAGCACTTGAAACCAACTGCTTTGAGGAGTTTTTGAAGGTTATAACCGATTCAGGTAGATCCTCCTTTATGTATAATCAGAATGTGTTTACGCCTTCTGCTCCGCTTGAACAGAAGCTTTCTGTTGCACTTTGTGTTACGGATGATATGCTGCCCTGCGGTTACAGAGTTCATGGCGGCGGTTTTGCAGGAACAATACAGGCTTTTGTTAAAAATGAAGAATTAGAGGCTTACAGAAAAGCTATGGATGCTATTTTCGGCGAAGGTTCCTGCCATGTGCTGATTATAAGACCTGTTGGCGGAACAAGAGTTATTTGATTTTAACTTTTATAAGATTGAATAAGAGGAGCAATAACAGTGAAGTACATATTTATAGTTAATCCTATTGCAGGCAATAACGATAAAAGTATCATTTTTGCAAGAATGAAATCAACATTCCGTCAGATTGATGATGAAATGATAATTGAATCTACCAAATATAAAGGCGATGCGGCGAATATTGCTAAAAGGTATGCTGAAAAATACGGCAAGGACTGCGTCATTGTGTCCTGCGGCGGTGATGGCACTGTCCATGAGATTGCAAACGGTCTTGCAGGCACAGATACGCCTGTGATGGTTTTGCCTCTTGGCACAGGCAATGATTTCGCTAAAAAGATTTACGGCACTAAGAAGATAAATGTTGAAAATGTTGTTAAAGCCTTTGGACTTTACAGCGGAAAAATCAAGTATAACATCAAGCCCATTGATCTGATTGACTATAACGGCGAAAAATGTATTAATGTTATGAGCTATGGTCTTGATACAATGGTTGAAACCATAGGCAGAAGAGTTGCCTCAAAGGTTCCTGCTCTCGGTCATCAGGCATATAACATTGCCATTTTCCCCGTGCTTATGAAACCGCTTCATTACAGAATTGCGTATGATATTACCTGTGTCGACAAAGAAACAGGTGAGGAATATAATATGCGTGAGGATAACAAGGATTATGCTCTTTTTGCAATCTGCAATGCCAGCTATTACGGCGGAGGCTTCTGCCCCGCACCTGATTCGGTGCTTGATGATGGGCTTCTTGATTTTGCTCTGGTTGACGGTATGCCGCTGCATAAGGCTCTTCCTCTTATCCCTAAATATTCAGCAGGCACCTTAACGCAGGAGGTTAGCAGTGCTGTTCATACAGGCTATATAAAATGCGGTAAAATATGGTCCATTGATGATTCTTATCTGCTTGGCAATTGTGACGGTGAGAATTTCCATTATACGGAGGTTAACTTTAAGGTGGAGCCAAAGGCACTGAAGCTTTGCGTTTTAAAGGACTATTAAAGCAGTTAATACCTGAATTTTATAAAATTTGAGAACATTTGAAAAACTCCTTCATAGTATGTTATTGAAGTTTACTTCAATATTTTATGAAGGAGTTTTGTTATGCCTGATAATCCTATTCCTGAAACAGGTGAAAGACGCATAAATGAAGCAGTGTGTATTGACACAAAGCGTATTTTTGACAGTTGTGTCAGCAAGGACTGCCTGGAAGATTTAAGAGTTACATTCTTCTCAAAAAGCCAAAGGCTTATTGATGAAGCAGTCACAGTAAAAACAAGAGATTGCCGGATTGAAGAGGTCAGCATTGATGTTGAGGAGGTACCTTTTAACAGGGGCTTTTACAGTGTTGATATCACCTTCTACTTCAAGCTGTGCTTTGATACCTATGCAGCACCCTGCACAACTCCGCAGGTAGCAATCGGTTTTGCACAGTTCAACAAAAAGTGCATCCTCTACGGCAGTGACGGCGATGTTAAGGTGTTTGTATCCAACCCTTGCAGCGAGGAGCTTGATTGCCCTGTAGCTCCGCAGTACAGCAATCCAATTGCAAAGGTGCAGGCAGTTGACCCTGTTATCCTTTCAACGGATATTTGTGAAGCCTGCGACTGCTGTGTATCGGTTTGTTCCTCCTTCCCTCAGTCAATTCTCAAGTCTATGGAGGATACGTTGCCTTCCTGCGGTGCATCTAAGGCAATTCTTGTAACGCTCGGTCTGTTCTCAATCGTTCAGATGGAAAGAGATACGCAGATTCTTATTCCTGCCTATGATTACTGTGTTCCTGACAGAGAATGCAACTGCAACACTTCTAACCCTTGCGAAACCTTCCAGAACATTGATTTCCCTGTGGATGAATTTTTCCCTGTTGACAGGGAAAGCGGCTGCTGTTCACCTTGTGACAAAAACATCCAGCCTGAGTAATGGTTAATCAATTATGAAAAAATCCTGCGAAAGCAGGATTTTTTGCTTTTCCACTGACCGTGGAGCAAATCAACTTTCCGTTCATTGAAATAAATGCTTAGGCGTAATATAATTTTATCGGAGGGATTGCTATGAAAAAATCTGTTAAAATTATAATAATTATCGCCGCCGTGCTGATTAGCGGAATAATGTTGTTTCCTGTTAAAGATCTTGTCGCAGATGGTGCCACAACATATTACGGTTCCATCTTCGATATTTATAATATCAAAGATTATGACCCGATTTATGATGAAACTTTACCCAAATATATATCCTTTGAGCTTTTCGGAAAAGAGCTTTTTCAGATTGAAAAGAAAAACAATATTGCACGTACTGAGGTCGATTTGGGTGAATCGGATGTGCTTTCACAGGACAGCCTGCAGTCTGCCGCGAGTGTTGTTCTTTGTGAAATAGGAGGCTGGGACAGTGTAAAGAAGGTTTATGATGTTACCTACTGCGGTGATGAAATTTCAGCTGACAATCTGGATTACTGCATTATGCTGGGCGAAAAGGATTACACACAGTGTGCTGTTTTCAAATCGAGCTTTTTAACTGCAAATTCAGCACGCTGCGGAACTTTTAATCCAAACAGCCGTTATGATGACTGGATGTGGTATCTTGCAAAAACAGAGAACGGCGAATGGGAGCTTTTAACCTGGGGTTATGCATAAAAAAGTCACGGACAACCAAGTCCGTGACTTTTTTGTATGGTTATTACTTATCAAAAACAGGGTACATTCTTCTGTAAAGAGAATTAATTTTTCTGAAATAGTCCTTGTCAATATTTTTTATAGTATCTGCTGTTGTTCTGAAACGCCAGTTTTTCTCCGGTACACCTGGGATATTCATTCTTGCATCACTGCCAAAGCCGCACATATCCTGCAATGCAATCATAGCAACATTTGATGCGCTTTTCCACACCGCCTCAATAACCTTTCTGCAGGAGGGGCTGTAATAACCGCCATCACCCCAGTTGTCACCTGTAAAGCCGACATAGTCAAGGGCAAAACGGCGTTCTTCCTCGCTTGCTTCCCAGAGCCAGCCGAGGATGGTATTATTATCGTGTGTGCCCACATAGTTAATGCTGTTTTGTAATGCATTATGGGGCATATGCGATGAGTCACTGTTGGGGTCAAAGCCGAACTGAACCACTTTCATTCCCGGGAAGCCTGTGTCCTCCAAAAGCTGAACAACATCTTCACCGAAAACACCTAAATCTTCGGCAATAATCGGTGCGTCAGGGTATACCTCAAACACCTTGTCAAACAGCTTCATTTTAGGTCCGTCAACCCATTCGCCAACCTTTGCGGTGTCGGAATCGGCAGGCACCTGCCAGTAGGACGCAAAGGCTCTGAAGTGGTCAATTCTTACAGTGTCATAGGTTTTGAGAGCGTGACCGAGGCGTGAAATCCACCAGCCGAAATTGTCCTTTTCCATAGCCTTCCAGTCATATATCGGATTGCCCCAGAGCTGTCCGTCCTCGCTGAAATAATCAGGGGGAACACCTGCAACCTTTTCAACCTTAAGTGTTTTTTCATCAATTAAAAACATCGGCAGATTTGCCCATACATCGGCACTGTCCATAGCCACGTAAATGGGCATATCACCGATAACGGCAATGCCCTTTTTGTTGGCATACGCCTTAATTTCGTCCCATTGTTTATAGAAAATATACTGCACAAATTTCCAGAATGCAGCGCTTTCCTCGTAGTCATAAATGTCTTTAATGCAGTCAAAATAATGTGCGTGCTTGCCGCTCCATTCCCACCAGGGCTTCCTGTTTTCAGCCTCTTTAACTGCCATAAAAACACTGTAATCCGTCAGCCACGGATTGCTTAATTCAAAGGCTTTTATCTCTTTTGCA
>DKYL01000041.1:0-550 GCA_002493325.1 Ruminococcaceae bacterium UBA7101 | reverse complement strand
CAAAGGCTTTTATCTCTTTTGCAAGGCTGTCATCAACCTTTAAAAAGGCTTTTTTCAACAGTGCAAGACGCTTTTCGGCAGCAAACTCATAGTCTGCAGTATACGATGTGCCGTCATAAATATTGCTCCTGACATCCTCTTCATTCACAAGTCCCATATTCATTAGACCCTTTGGGTCAATGAAAAGGTAGTTGCCTGCAAATGCCGACGGTGAACAGTAGGGTGAATTGGCACCGTCAAGGGGATTGAACGGAAGCACCTGCCAGTAGGTAAAGCCCATATCAGCAATCTCATCAATAAAGCTTTTTATATTATTGTCAAATACGCCGACACCGTAATCAGACGGCATGGAGCTGATGTGCAGCAGTACACCTGCACCTCTTTGCTTTAACATAAAAATCACCTTAAATTTGTATATTTTAGCCTAATAATATCATTTTTTATTTGAAAAATCAATATTCTTTATGCATATTGTATATACCCTTTTCTGCTTAAAATTATTATATTATTTATAAATTATATATTGATTATATAAATGGTATTTGTTATA
>DKYL01000042.1 GCA_002493325.1 Ruminococcaceae bacterium UBA7101 | reverse complement strand
CCAGCTCAGCTGGTGGTTATTATTATTAAACTACTTTTTTACCTTTTTTATATACCGCTAAAATCTGCGGGTCTTTTTCCGTTAAAATGTTTTTGTTCAGCACAATGAAATCTGCATATTCACCTTCTGCAAAAACCTTACAGTGTGCGTGGCTGACATCATAATAGACCATATCGTTAATCAGCGGAACAACATAACCGCCTTTTAAGTCAACAACCCTTGCATCGTCATAACATATCGGGGTGTTATATCCGATATAGGCGATTTTCTTTCCGCCTACAACCATGATGGAATATATGGTGTTTTCATCATTAAGGGAAATAAAGTTGCCGTTAGTATATACAGTATACATAATTTACCTCTATTTTATTATATCAGCAAGCTCCTCAAGAGCAGTGATATCGGTTTCCTTAACAGTAGTTTTAATGGTAACTGTTTTTTCGACAAGTGTAATATTTTTCATTTGTTCAAATTCAGCCTTCATTGCTCTTACAGCACAAGGTGCCCATGAACCATTTTCAACAAGGGCAACACGTCTGTTCTGGAATGCCTTGCTCTTTAAATGGTGTAAAAAGTCGCTCATTGGTGCAAATACACCTGCATCGTAGCTTGATGCCATACATAAGAGTGTGCTGTGACGGAAGGCATCTTCAACACATTCTGCAATGTCATCCCTTGAAAGGTCTGCAATTGCAACTCTCGGACAGCCTTTTGCTTCAAGTATTTCCTTCATTTTGTGAGCAGCCTCGGCAGTATTGCCGTGGATGGATGCATACGCAATAAATACACCCTCATCCTCAGGCTGGTAGGTTGACCAAAGATTATAAAGTCTTAATACCTCAGGAATTGTGTCCGTAAGAACAGGACCATGAAGAGGGCAGATTGTCTGAATATCAAGGTTAGCAGCCTTCTTTAAAACAGCCTGTACCTTGTCGCCATACTTGCCGCAGATATTGAAGTAATATCTTCTTGCTTCGCAGGACCAGCCCTCGTCAGCATCAATAGCACCGAATTTACCGAATGCATCTGCTGAGAAAAGAACCTTTTCGCTGCTTTCATATGAAAGCATAACCTCAGGCCAGTGAACCATTGGCGCCATAATAAAGGTTAATGTGTGGCTGCCAAGCTCAAGTGTATCACCCTCATTTTTAGCAGTAACCTTGTCCATATTAACATCTGCAAACTGCGGCAGCATTCTTTTTGCAGCGGTTGAGCATATAATTTCAATTTCAGGGTACATATCAATTACAGCCTGAATATTGCCTGAATGGTCAGGCTCAAGGTGCTGAACTACAAGATAGTCAGGTGTTCTGCCGTTTAATGCATTGCTGAGGTTATCAAGCCACTGTGACTTAACAATTTTGTCAGCAGTATCCATAATAGCGATTTTTTCATCAAGAATAACATATGAATTATATGCCATTCCGTTTGGCACGATATACTGGCTTTCAAATAAATCAAGGTCATATACGCTCGCACCTATGTATTTAATATTGTCTGATATTTTAATTTCCATTGTAAATATATCCTCCTTTAATTACCAAGAACATATTAACATATTTGAAATTACTATGCAATATAAATAATAATTGTTTATTTTTTGTCAAATAATAATTGTGGTGATAAAATGAAGATAACATTTAATGAAAATCAAAAGGTTGTTGCTGCACTCAGGGACGGTTTAAAACGCAAAGGCGGTTATTGCCCATGCAAGGTTGAGCTTGTGGATGATAATATCTGTATGTGCAAAGAGTTCAGGGAACAGATTGCAGATGAAAGCTTTGAAGGCTTTTGCCATTGTAAATTATATTATAAGGAGAAATAATATGTTAATTCATGCTGATGATAATAATTTTAAATCCGTGGTGCTGGATAAAAAAGAAACTGTGCTTGTTGACTTTTTTGCTGACTGGTGTTCACCCTGTCAGGCAATCAGTCCTATTGTTGAGGATATTGCAAAGGATTATAATGTCTGCAAGGTTAATGTGGATACGTCGCCTATGGTAACAAGAATGTACAATATTCAGAGTATACCGACCCTTGTGGTTATGAAAAATGGCAGAATGGTTAGTCACATTGTAGGTGTTGCCGATAAGGAACAAATACTTGATATATTGAAATAGGCAGTTAACCGATAGTCAAAGAAAGAAGCACTGTATAACACAGTGCTTCTTTCTTTGAAGGGGTAAAAATTTATGCAAAACATAAAGCATAATTGATATATATGAAAAGGCGTGGATTTAAAAAATCACAGCCTTATTTGCCCGCTTGGGGAATAGGGATTCAAGCCTGCGTGAGGCACTTTTGTATTTTTAGGTGCTGCGTTTTTAACCATAGCACCTTTAATCATAAAGAATGCAACCTCACGGCTGATTTTATCATAATGAATATTAAAGATTTTTGCCGATACGTGCTTGTTGAAAAAGTTAACAAGCGGTCCCATACAAAAAGCGGTTATAACTGTTCCCGGACCGATATTTTTTATACCGCTGAAATTGCCCTTCAGCAGAGCAGCTATTCCTCCGCTTATTGTAAGACCGATCAGAATTACAGCAACATCGGTTATAACCCTTACCCATTTGTAATCAAGCTTTGTGCCTCTGCTTAGCATAAAACCCAAGGCGTCATAGGGTCCTACACCGATATTAGCTGTGAAGAATAAAGAACATGCAAAGCACAGGGTTATGATTCCGGCTATAAGAAGGGGGATCCTTAAAGCAAAAGAGCTGTTTTCAGCAGCAGGCTTTATGAGCTTTTCAAAAAACTCACAGGCATAGCCGCAGCCTGCCATATTGAACACTGTGCCGATACCGACCAAACCCCTGTGGGCAACTATGATAACAAAAATCAGTATTACCGCATTAACGATTAGCTGATATGTACCAAAGCTGATACCGATTGTGCCTGCAATATTCATATTCATAGAAGTGAAAGGGTCAACACCGAAACCCGAAACAGAGAACAATGAAATACCGAAGCCCATAATGATAATACTTAAAAAGGAGAGAATAATTCGTTTTACCATATTGTGCTGAGCAAACATATCTTTTATGTAGCCAAATGCTTCGTTCTTTATCCCTTTCATTGGCACACCTCTGTCAAGTGATTTCTTTTATTTCCCTCTCTGTGATTTACATTATATGCTTATGTTTTAAAAAATCAAGTTTTTTGTGCAAGTTTCTACCTATGTAACACTTTGCACAAATAATATTATTATTTTTTGTGCAATAGTTATAAAAAATCATTCCATTTGTTTACCAAGGAAAGCGGCTGCAACCTGAACAAGCTTAATATCGGTTTCACTGGGCAGGTGCTTTTCCTCATCCTCAATCAGTGCAACAGCACCGCTGACATCACCGCCGTAAATAATAGGGTAAACAACATTGGCTTTTCTGCCGAAGCCCTCAATTGCGTTCATACTCGGCACCGTGTCGGTGGCAATATGGATGGCTCTGTTTTCCATAAGCTCCTCAAGGCTTTTGGTTACACGTCTTTCAAGTATTTCTCTTTTGCTGACACCCGATGCGGCAATAACGTGGTCATTGTCCATAATTGCAACGGGCAGTCCGCCGTTTTTGTGCAGTACCTCTGCGTACTGATTTGCAAAATTTGAAAGCTCACCGATTGGTGAATACTTTTTAAAAATAACCTCGCCCTCTGCATCCGTGAAAATTTCAAGGGGATCACCCTCTTTTATTCTGAAGGAGCGTCTGATTTCCTTTGGGATAACGATTCTTCCGAGGTCATCAATACGCCTTACAATTCCTGTTGCTTTCATAATATGCACTCCTCAAATATTGTTAATTTATCTGTAATATTTTGTACATTTTAACTGCTTATATACAAAATTCAGCTTGGCATATTTTAGAAAAAATAATCATTTGTTCCAATAAAAAATAAGCAGTATGGGAATGTCCATACTGCTTTCAGACTGTCGATAAAGTGGGCTG
>DKYL01000057.1:22329-22575 GCA_002493325.1 Ruminococcaceae bacterium UBA7101 | reverse complement strand
ACCTTTGCTGTTGAG
This sequence comes from Ruminococcaceae bacterium UBA7101, assembly GCA_002493325.1. Taxonomy (GTDB): domain Bacteria; phylum Bacillota; class Clostridia; order Oscillospirales; family Acutalibacteraceae; genus Eubacterium_R. Next base: position 22,560 of record DKYL01000057.1, on the reverse strand, counting down.
GAAAACGGCAAAGAAAAGGTTATTATTGACCATTTGAATTACACCATTGATGACAATAAACTGACTGTTATTACAGGACCGAACGGCGGCGGCAAGTCAACACTTGCAAAGCTGATTGCAGGTATTGAAAGACCTACACAGGGCAGTATTATTTATAATGGTGTTGATATAACAGATATGAGCATTACGGAAAGAGCAAAGCTTGGTGTGAGCTATGCATTTCAGCAGCCT
>DKYL01000057.1:0-22030 GCA_002493325.1 Ruminococcaceae bacterium UBA7101 | reverse complement strand
GTGAGCTATGCATTTCAGCAGCCTGTAAGATTTAAGGGCGTTAAGGTTATTGATTTAATTCGTCTGGCGGCGGGTGAAAATCTTTCTGTGGCTGGTGCCTGTGCGTATTTGTCAGAGGTCGGACTCTGTGCAAGGGATTATATCAACCGTGATGTTGATGCAAGCCTTTCAGGCGGTGAGCTTAAAAGAATTGAAATTGCAAGCGTTCTGGCAAGAAAAACACCTTTGTCTGTGTTTGATGAGCCTGAGGCAGGTATTGATTTATGGAGCTTTCATAATCTGATTAAGGTTTTTGAAAGAATGCAGTCTAAAAAAGAAAATACGATTATCATTATATCTCATCAGGAGAGAATATTAAAAACTGCCGATGAAATTGTTATTCTTGCAGCAGGAAAGGTTAAGGCAAGCGGTAGCAGAGATGAAATGCTCGGTCAGGTGCTCTGCGGTGCTGACGGCTGCAGATTTTATTTGGAGCAGGAGTGAGAGGAGTAGTATGGATCAGATTCAGAAAATGCTGCTTGAGCAGGTTGCGGATTTACACGAGGTGCCCACAGGTGCTTATAATATAAGAGCAAACGGTGCAGGAGCAGGAAGAAATACAACTGCCAATATTGATATTGTCACAAAGCAGGACAAGCAGGGTATTGATATTATTGTTAAACCGAATACTAAAAAGGAAAGTGTTCATATTCCTGTAATTATCAGCGAAAGCGGACTTGAGGAATGTGTGTATAATGATTTTTATATCGGTGAAAATGCTGATGTTATTATTGTTGCCGGATGCGGTATCCACAATGCGGGCGACAGCCTTTCGGCACATTCGGGTATTCATTCCTTCCATATCGGCAAAAATGCCAAGGTTAAATATGTTGAAAAGCATTATGGCTCAGGCGAGGGAACGGGTGAAAGAATAATGAACCCACAGACCATTGTTGATATTGAAGAGGGTGGATTCCTTGAAATGGAAACAGTTCAGATTAAGGGAATTGACTCAACAAAGCGTTCAACAAAGGCAAGGCTTGACCGGGATGCCAAAATTGTGATTACCGAAAAGCTTATGACACACGGCAATCAATATGCCGAAACAAGCTTTGATGTTGATATGGACGGAGAAAATTCCAGTGCCAATGTTATTTCACGCTCGGTAGCAAAGGATAACTCAAAACAGGTTTTCTATTCAAAGATTAACGGCAATAATAAATGCACAGGTCATTCCGAGTGTGACGCTATTATTATGGGTGATGCGGTTATAAGTGCTGTTCCTGAAATTACAGCCAATGATTTGGATGCGGCTTTGATTCATGAGGCGGCTATAGGCAAAATTGCAGGTGAGCAGATTATAAAACTGATGACGCTTGGCTTGACTGCCGAGGAGGCTGAGGAACAGATTGTCAACGGCTTTCTGAAATAATACACTTTTTGGCAATGTGTTAATTAACCTTGCCAAAACAAAAAAATATACGATTTTTTTAAAAAAAGTTGATTTTCCCTATTGCAATTTGTGAAAAGTATGCTATAATGTAAAAGAACTAACATCATGTACTTCATTAGTAGTTAATCTCTGGAGTTTGATTATTTTTTACCTCTACGTATTTGTTTCAATACGCTGACTGTTTGTAAGAAATATGAGAACTGTAGTTATTAGTGAGTACAACAAGGAATTACTAGCCCGCAAGGGCTAGTAATTCTTTTTTTATTTGCTGTTGCTTTTTTCGTTTTTATCTGTTATAATGAACGCATAACGTTTTACTGTGGCAAAGTGCTAATGTGCTAACAGTATAAAAATTGAAAGGAATTTAAAAATGAAAAAAGTATTATCCGTTTTACTTGCAGTTTTAATGCTCGTTTCAGTGGGCTCATTATTTGCTGCTTGTACAAAAGAAAAGACAGATGACAAAAAGGAAAGCAGCACAGATACAAGTGCCGAAAGCTCAGATTTAGCTTACATAAAGGATAAGGGCGAGCTTGTTATCGGTATCACTCTTTTTGCACCTATGGATTATTATGCTGATGAGGCTGAAACAGAGCTGACAGGCTTTGAGGTTGAGTTCGGTAAGGCAGTTTGCGAAAAGCTTGGTGTTACTCCTAAGTTCCAGGTAATCAACTGGGAGGCTAAGGAGAATGAGCTTAACGCAAAAAATATTGACTGTATCTGGAATGGTTTTACAATTGATGATAAGAGACTTGCTACAATGTCAATTTCCGATCCTTATATGAACAATAAGCAGATTTTGATTACTAAGGCAGAGAATGCTGAAAAGTATTCTGCAGCAGGCTCACTCAAGGGTGCAACAGTAGTTGCTGAAAAGGAATCAGCAGGTGAGGGCGTTGCACAGACTGACGCTTTCTTTGAGGGCTGTAACTATATTGCTGTTGACAGCATGGCTAAGGCAATGATGGAAGTTAAGTCAGGCTCAGCAGATGCTGCTGTTATTGACTATGTAACAGGTATCGGCTCACTTGGTGAGGGTACAGACTATGCTGATATTGTTATTGTTGAAGGTGCAAGCTTTGCTGACGAGCAGTATGGTATTGCATTCAGAAAGGGCAGTGATGTTACTGCTGAGGTTAATAAGGCAAGAAAAGAGCTCCTTGCTGACGGCACTCTTCAGAAGATTGCTGACAAATACAAGCTCGGCGAGCAGCTTATTGCTGAATAATTAATTTATAAAATTTGTATTTTATTTCTTCGACGGAAACATCCTTGAGGTGCTTCCGTCAATGAATTTTTATTAGTTTATTTGTGATAGGGGAATTGTATGGGTAGCTTTGTAACGGTTTCAACCGAGCTTCTTAAGGGCTTTGGTGAAAATGTAAAGCTGTTTGGCTTGACGCTTCTGTTTTCACTGCCTCTTGGTCTGATTATAACCTTTTGCTCCACATCAAAATTCAAGCCGCTCAAGTGGCTTTCAAAAACCTTTGTCTGGATTATCAGGGGTACACCGCTGATGCTTCAGCTTTTTGTGGTGCTTTATGTTCCCGGTTTATTGTTTAATTTTCCGATTAAGGTGCGCTTTACCGCTGCACTGATAGCATTTGTTATCAATTATTCCTGTTATTTTTCAGAGATTTACAGAGGCGGTATCGAGAGCATACCAAAGGGACAGTATGAGGCAGGTCAGGTGCTTGGTATGACTAAGCCGCAAATCTTTTTTAAAGTAGTTCTTATGCAGGTTGTTAAAAGAATTATTCCGCCGATGAGTAATGAAATTATTACACTTGTTAAGGATACTTCACTTGCAAGAGTTATTGCTGTCAGTGAAATTATTATGGCAGCCGACAGATTTTCTGCAAGAGGAATTATCTGGCCTTTGTTCTACACAGGCGTATTCTTCCTTCTCTTTAACGGCTTGCTTACGATTATATTCGGCAGAATTGAAAAGAAACTTGATTATTACAGAGGTTGATGATATGGCTATATTGGATGTAAAAAATATACATAAAAGCTTCGGTAATAACGAGGTACTGAAGGGCATTGATTTTTCACTTGAAAAGGGTGATGTGCTGTCTATAATCGGTTCATCAGGCAGCGGCAAAACAACACTTTTAAGATGCCTTAACTTTTTGGAGATTGCCGATAAAGGCTCAATTAAGGTGTTGGGAGAAACGCTTTTTGATACCGATGACAAAAACACGCTTAATGAAAAGGAAATAAGACGTAACAGATTACATTTCGGCTTGGTTTTCCAGCAGTTCAATCTGTTTCCGCAATATACGGTTTTTGATAATCTGACGCTTGCACCAAAGCTCGCATTAAAGGATGAGCTTAAGACATTGAAAAAGAATGGAGCATTGTCAAAAGAAATCAAGACAAAGCGGTTGGGTGAGATTGATAATAATGCTTATGAGCTCCTTGAAAGAGTGGGACTCAGCGAAAAGGCAAAGGCATATCCCTGCGAGCTTTCGGGCGGTCAGCAGCAGAGAGTTGCTATTGCAAGGGCACTTGCTATGAAGCCTGATATTCTTTGTTTTGATGAGCCTACCTCAGCCCTTGACCCGGAGCTTACAGGCGAGGTGCTTAATGTTATCCGTTCACTGAAAACAGGTGACAGCACAATGATTGTTGTTACACACGAAATGCAGTTTGCTAAGAATGTTTCGGATAAAATTATGTTTATGGCAAACGGTGTTGTTGAGGAATACGGCACACCGTCACAGGTATTTGACAATCCGAAAAGCGAAATTCTTCATACGTTCTTGCAAAAAGCACTCGATTAGGTTATAATGGTTCTATATTTAAAGGAGGAGTAACAATGAATTTAAAAAGTATTATTAACAAGAAAAAAGAGTATGCGCAGTATATGGTGGATGAAATTACCCACATCTGCAAGGATATGCCTAAGCGTGATCCCGGCTCAGAGGGTGAAAAAATCGCTTGTGAGTATATGGCTGACGTGCTCAAAAAAGACTGTGGCTGTGACGAGGCTAAGGTTGAAAGCTTTAAGGAAAATCCGGGCTCATTCTTCGGCTGGATTTATTTCACAATCACATTCGTGCTTGCTGCAATCGTTCTGTTCTTCTTCTGTCCGATTGTGTCAGCAGTTCTGATTGTTCTCGGTCTTCTTATTGCATTTTTACAGTTTGGTCTTTACAAAAAGACAATGGACAGATTTTTCCCTGAAAAGACAGGTCACAATGTGACAGCTATCAAGCACTGCACAGGTGAGGTTAAGCGCAGAATTTTCTTCAACGGTCATCCTGACGCTGCGTGGGAATGGCCTGTTAACTACAAGCTCGGCGGTGTCGGCTTTGAGGGTCACGCTATTATCTGCGGTATCGGTGCTGTTTACTATATTGTTATTTCAATTATGTATGTTGTTCAGAATGGTATCGGCTTTGCAGTGATTGACAAGTCTTCTCCGCTCTTCAAGTTCGCATTAATCGGTTTGATTTTTGTTCCGTTCTTAATCGGTTTATATTGGATGTGGAATGAAAAAAGAGTTGTTGACGGTGCAAACGATAACCTTTCAGGCTGTTATATGGGTATTGCAATTATGAAGGCACTGCAGGATGCAGGCATCACCCTTGAAAATACAGAGGTTGGTGTTGTTCTTACAGGCTCAGAGGAAGCAGGTCTTCGCGGTTCCAAGGCTTGGTGCGAGGCTCATAAGGGTGAGTATCAGGATGTTCCGACATTCTTCTTCTCATACGATACAATTCATGACCCAAAATATCTTATGGCAAACTATCGTGACCTTAACGGCACTGTTAAGGCAGATAAGGATGTTTCTGACCTGTTTATGGAAGCAGCTAAAGAGCTTAATGTTCATTGCATTAAGGGCTGGGTACCACCACTCGGCGGTGCAACAGATAATGCTGCATTTGCACAGGCAGGCTTCCGCTCAACAGGTATCACAGGTCTTAACCATAAGCTGGAGGACTATTACCATACTCGCCGTGATACATATGACAATATGAATCTTGAAGGTCTTGCAGACTGCTTTGCAGTTTCAGTCAAGGCACTTGAAATGTTCGATAACGGCGCAAAACAGTAAGAATACAATTGTGAAGGAACGGCGATTTCGCCGTTCTTTTTTCTTTATATTGCTTGATAAGAGCATTTCTATTTGCTATAATAAAATTATGTATAATTATGAAAGATTAAGTGATGAAATAAAATTAGCTGTTTCAAGTGACCACACCTTCGGAACGGATGCGGTGATTCTTTCCCATTTTGCAAAAATCAAGGCACGTGACAAGGCGCTTGATATGGGGACAGGCTGTGGAATTATTCCGTTTTTGTGGCTCAGGGACAGCAGAATCAATAATGTATCCTGTCTGGATATTCAGCAGAATGCGTTTGAACAGGTCAGTCATTCCATTGAAATCAATAATCTGTCTGACAGAATAAAAGCATATAACTGTGATTTGAGGGAAATCAATAAGGTGTTTCAGGCTGAGGCGTTTTCTCTTGTTACTATGAATCCGCCGTATAAGCCTATAGGCACAGGGATTGAGTCCCTGGGAGAAAGTGCAAGGATTGCACGGCATGAGGTGTGCTGTAATATTGAGGATGCGGTTAAGGCAGGGGCGTATCTGCTGAAATACAGCGGAAGATTTTGTATGTGTCACCGCCCTGAAAGACTGGTTGACACACTTGAAATTATGAGAAGGTATAAGCTTGAGCCAAAGAGATTGCGTTTTGTTCAGGACAAGACAGGGGAGCAGCCCTTTCTGTTTTTAGTGCAGGGGCAAAAGGGTGCTAAACCCTTTTTAAGGGTAGAGCCACAGCTTGTTATCAAAAAGGACAATGGCAAATTCACTGACGAAATGCTTGAAATTTATGGCTCTTATGCTGACGGGTATGATAAATGAGCGGTAAGCTATATGTAGTCGGTACTCCTATCGGCAATCTCGGTGACTTTTCGCCGAGAGCCGTTGAGGTGCTTGACAGTGTTGATTTTATTGCAGCAGAGGACACAAGGGTTACAATGAAGCTGCTCAACCATTTTGATATAAAAAAAGAAATGGTTTCCTATTTTGAGCACAACAAGCGTGAGCGTGGAGAAATGATATGCACACGCATTGCAAACGGCAAAAGCTGTGCTATTGTAACAGATGCAGGTATGCCTGCTATCAGTGACCCGGGTGAGGATTTGGTTAAGCTTTGTCACGAAATGGGGATAGAGGTTGAATCCGTTCCCGGTCCTACGGCATTTGCAACTGCGCTTGCTATATCGGGTATGCCAAGCGGACGCTTTACCTTTGAGGGCTTTCTGTCTGTCAATAAAAAATCAAGACGTGAGCATTTAGAGGAAATCAAGGATGAAAAACGCACCCTGATTTTTTATGAAGCACCCCATAAGCTGTCAAATACTCTTAAGGATTTATATAATACATTAGGGGACAGAGAGCTTGCGATTGTGCGTGAAATAACAAAAATTCACGAGCAGGTTATAAGAACGACCCTGAAGGAAGCTGCCGAGGTATATTCAAACGGTACAATCAAGGGAGAAATTGTTCTGATTATTGAGGGCAAAAAGGCTGAGCAAGCTGCCGAAATTACTCTTGATGATGCTGTCGGTATGGCTGAAGCACTTGTTGAAAAGGGAATGTCCGTCAACAGTGCAGCAAAGGAGATTGCGGCACAGACCCCATTTAAAAAGGGAGATATTTATAAGGCGTTATTATGATATGTTCAATTTGCCCCAGAAAATGTAAGATTGACAGAGATATAAATGTCGGCTTCTGTCAGAGCCCGTCTGTATTCAGAGTTGCCAGAGCAGCACTCCATTATTGGGAGGAGCCTTGTATCAGCGGTGAGAATGGCAGCGGAACAGTGTTTTTCAGCGGCTGTAATCTCAGGTGTGTGTATTGCCAGAATTATGAAATCAGCCGAGAAAATAAGGGAATGGAAATCAGTGACGATAGACTGATTGAAATATTTGAAAATCTTATTGAACAGGGTGCTAACAATATTAACCTTGTCAATCCTACCCATTATGCAAGCCGTCTTGCCGATGTTCTGACTAAGTGGAAAAGCCCTGTGCCGATTGTTTATAACAGCAGCGGATATGAGAAGGTTGAAACACTTAAAGCACTTGACGGACTGATTGATATTTATTTGCCTGACTTGAAATATATAAGAAAAGATAAAGCCCTGCGGTATTCAGCAGCAGGTGATTATTTTGAAAGGGCATCAAAAGCAATTTTGGAAATGCGCCGTCAGGTCAACGACAGATTTGACAGTGAGGGAATGATGCAAAGCGGTATGATTGTGCGTCATTTGATTTTGCCGCAGAATACAAATTCTTCAATTGAAATACTGAAATGGCTCAAGGAAAACCTGTCTGATACATATGTTTCGCTTATGGCACAGTATACTCCCTGCGGTGAGCTTGATGACACACCCGAGCTGAAGCGAAAAATAACACGAAGGGAGTATGACAAGGTTGCTGATTTTGCTGTTGCAAACGGCTTTGAAAAGCTGTTTTTACAGGAGCTTGAATCGGCAGACAGTAATTTTATTCCAAAATTTGATTTTACAGGAATTTTGTGATATTATCAAATTAAGAATGGAATATTATGAGAGGAGCGTTTATTTTATGAAAAAATTTTTAAACGAGTTCAAGCAGTTTATTTCTAAAGGAAATGTTATGGATTTGGCAGTCGGCGTTATTATAGGCGGCGCATTCTCATCCATTGTTACATCTCTGACGGACAATATTATCAAACCGCTTATTAATTGTATCGGCGGTGCTGAAATTCAGGGAAAAATTCACCTGATTGGCGAAAACTACATAGATTACGGTGCCTTTCTTTCCGCTGTAATCAATTTCCTGATCATGGCGTTGATTATTTTCTGTATGGTTAAAATTGTAAACAAGGCAGTGGAGCTTGGCAAAAAGCTTGAAAAGGAGAAGCCTAAAGAGTCTGAAAAGCCTGTTACAAAAATCTGCCCGTTCTGTAAAAGCGAAATTCCGATTGATGCAGTTAAATGCTGCCACTGTACATCAGATATTCCTTGTGATGAAGAGGAATAACAATTTATCAAATTAATAATATTAAGGGGTAGTATTATGAATATTCAAGAATATCATTTTCCTTCGGCAACAGGTGAATGTGAAATTTACGGAAATGTATACACACCTGAAAACGGCGACATAAAGGGCGTATTTGTTATTCACCACGGAATGGCTGAGCATCAGAAAAGATATTTTAACTTTATCAGTTATCTGACCGACTGCGGTTATTCTGTCTATATGCACGATATGGCAAATCACGGCAAATCAAATCAGAACTTTGACTTAACAGGCTACTTCGGAAAAAAGGATGGCTACAGAAATCTTGTTAAGGATTTAAAGACCACTTTTGATAAAGCAAAATCAGAAAATCCGGACAAAAAACTGATTATAATGGGTCATTCTATGGGTTCTTTCATTGTTCGCTGCTTTACTGCGTGGTACAGTGACGCAGGCTTTTGCGGTGCAGTTTATATGGGTACAGGCGGTTTCAATCCAATTGCAGGTATCGGTGATAAGGCTTCTGCTCTTGTGGCAAAGCTTACAGGCTATACGCACAAAAGCAAAATGCTTGATAAAATGACCTTTGGAGCATATGGCAATCAGTTTGATAAAAGAACTGCTTTTGACTGGCTGACACGTGACAATGCAATTGTTGATGATTATATTGCAGATAAATACTGCGGTTTCCTTTTTTCTGCTCAGGGTATGAATGATTTGGTTAAGCTGAATATAGCTGCCAATACAGATGAATGGTACAAGAAAGTACCCAAGCAGCTTAATATTCTTTTAATCAGCGGTGATATGGACCCTGTGGGTAACTACGCAAAGGGTATTAAGGAAATTAACGATAAGCTCATTGCAACGGGTCACATAAATGTGGTTATGAAGCTTTATTCTCAGGGCAGACACGAAATTCTTAACGAGCTCAATAAAGAAGAGGTTTATAAGGATATTGTTAATTTTGCAGATAAATGCATTAAATTATAATTTTTGTTTTTATATCAAGGGGTAAGAGCTATGGAAAAGAGCAAAAAGAAATTTAATTATTTAAAGTATATTTTGGCTTTGGCTGTTTTAACTGCTTTTGCAGTACTGCTGCCGATAACAGCGCAGGCTGCACAGCATACAGAGGGCGAAAAATATACCGGCGGTGAAATGTATTATGTTAACCGTGCCGAAAACGAATACTGGATTGTTACAAATGATGAATGGCGTCAGTGCGAGCTTTATGACGGCAGTGAAAATCTTGATGCTGTAACGGATAAGGTCAGAAGTGCAATGCTCAACCGTGACAGCGGTATATCTTTTTATTTCTTAACCGATAATCCTGCACTCAGTGAAAATGTTGATACATCCCTTCCAAGTGATAAATTTACTGAGGAAAGCGAAAAGCTCACCCAGAAGCATATCAAAATGATTTTTGATAAGATTGAGTCGGATGTTTATAAAAAGACCTCAAACCCGGCATCAGGTGATTATTTAAGAGAAATGGCAAGCTTTGTGGATGCAGGTAATTCATACAGGCTTTCAGTGTCAAGCCATTGTAAGGATTATAATTTCTATTATATCAGTATATCCATTAACTGTATAACCACTGCTCATCAGGAGGCACAGGTTAAACAGTTTGTTGAGGAATGGAACAAGGATTATATCACCTCAAACAAAACAATCAGTTCTTCATCAGGTGATGAGAGAGAGTATTATATTGTAAAAACAATCTTTAACTTTATAGCGAAAAACACATATTATTTCAACGATTTATATCTTGATAAAAACCACACCCAGTATCCTGTCGACGGTGCTATTTACAAGGCCTCCCATTCCGCATACGGTGCTTTGTTCGGTTATCTTGAGGGTGCTTATGAAGACGATTTTACCTATAAAAAGACGGAAAACGGCGCAAACTCATATATTGTGGATATGAGATATACAACGGATTCACAGGGACTGAACAGGCTGAATGTAATGAATCAGGGTCTTGCTGTGTGTGACGGCTACTCTGCTTTATTCTATTATATGTGTCAGTATAACGGCATTGACTGTGCGATTGTGCTGGGTGATTATGATAAATCAGCAGGCAAGGAATCTGACCCTCACGCATGGAATATGGTTAAGCTTAAGGACTGCTATGATAAGGATTATGAATGGTATGCTGTTGACAGCACCTTCAGCTCACAGCGCACCCAGAAAATCTCTAACGACTTTACAATTGTAAATTATGACTTCTTCCTCAGAGGAACAGCAGATAAGGCATTTGATATTTCCTCACATCAGAAGGCTGAGGACAGATTCAGTGCAGTTACATCAGGCTGGAGCGTTGAAAACTATCGTTTTCTGGTTTCAAATGTTGATGCAAGCAAGCTTGAAATAATGGTAACACGCCGCAGAACAGCAGATTCAGATGATTTGATTGTCGATGACGGCAAGTATAATCTTGAAAACTATTTAATTATTGACAGTAATAATAATATCTTTAAAATTAATGAAGATAAAGACGGCAAGGTTGAGGCTGAGGACTTTACCTACTATGCAACAGGCTACTATTATTCTGTTGAGGTTTTTGACTTTGCTAAGGGAATTGAATATAACTGTAAGGACCAATATCTCCTTGATGCAGGTGATTATGAATTTGAAATTGTCGGTACAATAGGCGGTAACTCAGTTTCCAAAACCATTCATATTGCACCACTCGATATGAGCAAGTGGGAAAATTATGATTTGAGTATGTCCTCCATAAACGGTTCATCAATTGACAGCGACGGCACAGGCTTTAAGACAGAGTACCGTGGTGCAGGTCTTAAAATCAGCGGCACTATTTACGATACAACCAAAAAGCTCCTCAAGGAAAATACAGATTATAAGTATTACTGTTATGTAAAGGGAGATAAGAATAAGACTTCTGTTACACCAAAAAATCCTGCAAATTATATTATCCGCATAGAATACAGCGGCAATTACTGCGGTGCGGTAGAAATACCGTTTACCATTGAAAAGGCAGATATAGCCAATCTTTTAAAGGGTAAGGTGAGTGTAAGCTACGGTGACGATATTAAGGCTTATTTCGCAGGCTTCAATATTACCGACAATGCTACAGGCGAGGTTACAAAGTTTGAAAACGGTGTTGACTATACAGTGGCTTCTGTCAGCGGCGGTCAGAATTATAAGGACAGCGGTACTGTTACTGTTAAGGCACTGTCAGGCAGCAAATACTTTAAGGCAGGCACTGTCACTCAGTATACCTATTCAGTTGATAAGCAAAAGGATTTAAGCAAAACCTTCAACGGATTTGTTATCCGGAATGAAAAGTATGCTTATACCGGCAAGGAAATTAAACCGACTAATTTCAAGTTAGCATATGTAAAAGCTGACGGAACAAAGGTTGAGCTTGTGCTTAATAAGGATTACAAGATAACAGGCTACAGCAATAATATTAATGTAAGCTCTGCTGCTAAAGCTAATATTCAGTTTATCGGAAATTACACAGGCAAGGCAACCCTGACCTTTACAATTGTTAAAACAGGCAGCTCAGCTCCTGCGCCGAAAACCTTTAATGTTTCAAAGAATACCTTTACCTATAACGGCAAGGTTCAGAGACCGACAGTTACTGTTAAGGATGCCAAGGGCAGACAAATGGTATATAAAACTGATTTTACGGTTTCCTATTCTAATTACAATTCGACAAATGCAGGCAATTATAAAATGACTGTTAAATTTGTCGGTAAGTATGCAGGCTATGCACCCAAAACAATTGATTATAAAATCAAAGCGAAAACAACATTGCCTTCCATCAGTATGAATAAGAATAGCTTCACGACGAATGGCAAGGTGCAGAAGCCAAGCGTTGTTGTTAAGGATGGCAGCAAAAAACTTGTTTATAATAGGGATTATACTGTAACTTATTCTAACAGTAATTCAAAAAATGTAGGCAGATATACCTTAACCGTTAAAATGAAAGGTAATTATAGCGGTTCAAAGACTTTTGCTTATTATATAAATCCGAAGCCAACATCATTTTTAGCAAGCAATAAAGGCGGATTTAAGGCAATTTCAAAGGGCTTTACCCTTAAATGGAATAAGCAGGCAAGCCAGACTACCGGCTATCAGATTCAGTATTCTACAAGAAGGGATTTCTCCAATGCTGCTACTGTAACTATTGCAAATCCGAATACAACAAGCTATACCAGTAAGGGCAGAGCAGGAAATAAAAGATACTATGTAAGAATAAGAACTTACAAAAAAATAGGTAACGGCACCTTTTATTCAAGCTGGAACAGCGGCACAAAATCAGTTGTTACATTAAGATAATGAAAAAGCCTCCATGCGGAGGCTTTTTTGCAGGGAAATTTTATTGTGTTGCAATGGCTTTTGTAAAATGTTATAATATAAAAAATTATATTCATTATGGAGGAATTATTATGAAGAGGACTTTGAGTGCATTACTTTCTGTAATAATAGCACTTTCAATTGTTTTGTCATCGTTCAGTGCATTTGCGCTTGATGTGTCAAAAGGTCTTGATGTTTCCGAGTGGAATACATCGGATAAGGGTGAATTGGTTGATTATGAAAATGCCAAGAAAAACGGCAAGTCTTTTGTTATGATCAGACTCGGTTATTATAATCATCTTGATAAATCCTTTTGGGCAAATGTTGAAAAGGCTTCGGCAGCAGGAATGGATTTCGGTGTATATCTCTACAGCTATGCCTATTCAACCGAGGAAGCTGAAATTGAGGCTGATTTTGTTATTGATACATTATCACAGCTTGGTAAGTGTTACCCTAATTTTACTCTCCCTGTTGCATATGATATGGAGGATGCGTCAATGACTAAGCTGGGAAAGGTTCAGCTTACAAAGCAAATGACGACCTTCCTTGATAAAATCAGTGATGCCGGCTTTGTTCCAATGGTTTATGCTAATCAGAACTGGTTTTTGAATTATATTGATCTTGATACAGTTGTTGATAAGGATTATAAGATTTGGTATGCGTATTATCCAAATTCAAAGCCAAGCAGCTTCACAACACAGATTGAAATCGGCAAAACAGGTGTTAAGGCTGATATGTGGCAGTATTTCGGTGTTAATTCAGCATCGCCTACAAAATTTGATGAAAATGTGATTTATTATTCTGAAGAACTCATTAAACCGCTTAGCTGTTATCATAATTATAAGTTAGTAACAAATACAAAAGCAACTGCAGATAAGGACGGTGTATCACTGCGTACCTGTCAGAACTGCTCTGCAAATGTTAAACGTGTTATTCCAAAGGCATCCAATATCAAGCTTTCCAGAACAAGTATAAATTATACGGGTACTGTTCAAAGACCTACTGTTACAGTTAAAAACAGTAAGGGCGAAGCTTTGGAGTATAAGAAAGACTTTACATTAACATATCAGAATTTCAATTCGACAAATGCCGGAACATACACTGTGAAGGTTAACTTTATAGGTGATAAGTATACCGGCTCAAAGACTTTTACTTATAAAATAAATCCATTAAGCGGTGCAAAACCAAAGCTTAACAGAAACACCTTTACAACAAACGGAAAGGTACAAAGACCAACAGTCACTGTAACCGACAGCAAGGGCAAGGCACTGACCTACAAAAAGGATTTTACTGTAAGCTATTCAAACTGGAGTTCAACTAATGTAGGCAGATACACAGTCACCGTAAAAATGATTGGCAATTACAGCGGAACAAAAACCTTCCCGTACTACATCAATCCAAAGCCTACAGAGTTCGTGGCAAGCAACAAGGGCGGCTTTAAAGCCATTTCAAAGGGATTTACCATTAAGTGGAACAAGCAGGCAAGCCAGACAACAGGCTATCAGATTCAGTATGCAACAAAGAGAGATTTTTCAAATGCTGCAACCATCACAATTGCAAATCCCAACACAACAAGCTATACAAGCAAGGGCAGAGCTGGCAATACAAGATATTATGTAAGAGTCAGAACCTATAAGAAAATCGGAAACGGAACATTTTATTCAAACTGGAACAGCGGTGTTAAGTCTGTTGTTACTTTAAGATAACATATTTGATTATGAAAAAACCGAGAGAATTTTCTCTCGGTTTTTTGCTGTTATGGATTGCTTATTCTTTGTAAACCAAAATATCCTCAACTCTGCATTTCAGAATTCTGCAAAGGTCATCAATGGTCTGTGTGGATATACCTTTGTCTTTTCTCAGCCTGTCAATGGTTGAACTGCTGATATTATATTTTGAAATTAAAGTGTATGTGCTTTCTTCACTGTTTTTCAGTGTATTCCAAAAAGGCTCATAGCTTATCATTTTTATCACCAATTAAATGGTAAATTATAGTCGAACTATTGACAATAGTCTAAATAACGACTATACTAAATGTGATGATAGTATATGGATATTTATGGCTTTTCATTATAGGAATGAGATGGAAAATAAAACTTGACAAATATGGTCTGTTGTTATAAACTGAATGTGAGGTTTGTAGTTATAAACCGAATTATATTATTATTAGGAAATTTTGTTCCGTTGCAATGAATATAATTAAATGTTATAATATAACAGTATTTTATTAAAAATTATGGAGGAATTATTATGAAAAAGACGTTATGTGCAATTTTATCAGTCATAATGGCATTGTCAATTGTTCTGTCAAGCTTCAGTGCGTTTGCTCTGGATGTATCTTATGGTGTAGATGTTTCAGAGCATAATACAACAGTCAATTATGAAAATGTCAAGAAAAGCGGCAAGTCATTTGTTATGATCAGACTGGGCTATTATAATCATCTTGATAAGTATTTCTGGCAGAACGTTAAGGCTGCAACTGAAGCAGGCTTGGACTTCGGTGTTTATCTTTACAGCTATGCTTACTCCGTGAGTGAGGCTGATATTGAGGCTGATTTTGTTATTGATACGCTTTCTCAGCTTGGTGAGTATTATTCCAATTTCACGCTTCCTGTTGCTTATGATATGGAAGACAGCACAATGAAGCAGTTTGGAAAAACACAGCTTACGAAACAGATGACCACATTCTGTGATAAAATTAAGAATGCCGGTTTTGTTCCGATGATTTATGCAAACACGGATTGGTTTACGAATTATATTGATTTAAATACTGTTGTTTCAAAAAACTATAAAATCTGGTATGCATATTATCCAAACACAAAGCCTACAAGCTTTGTGACACAGGCTACAATCGGCAGTACAGGTGTTAAGGCTGATATGTGGCAGTACTATGGTACTAACAATGCTCAGACTGCATTTGATGAAAATGTTATTTACTATACAAATGATTTGATTAAGCCCCTTAGTTGTTATCATAATTACAAACTTGTAACGGACGCAAAAGCAACTGCTGATAAGGATGGTCTTTTGACCCGTACCTGTCAGAGCTGTGGTGCAACGGTTCAAAGCGTTATTCCAAAGGCATCAAATATTACCCTTTCAAAAACAAGCTACAATTATACAGGCTCAGCGCAGAAGCCTACTTTAACAGTTAAAAACAGCAGGGGAGAAACCCTTGAAAATCAAAAGGATTATACCATAACCTATCAGAATTCCAATTCTGTAAATGCAGGAACTTATAATGTAACAGTTAATTTTAAAGGTGACAGATACACTGGTTCTAAAGTGTTTACATACAAAATTAACCCTTTAACAAATGCAATTTCAAAGATTAACAGAAATACTTTTACAACAAACGGCACAGTTCAAAAGCCTACGGTTACTGTAACAAACAATAGTGGTAAAGTACTAACCTCCAATAAAGATTTTACAGTAAGCTATTCAAATGTTAATTCAACAAATGTTGGCAGATACACAGTAACCGTTAAAATGATGGGTAACTACAGTGGAACAAGTACTTATCCATATTATATCAATCCAAAGCCAACAACCTTTAAATCATCAGCACAGGGTGGATTTAAGGCAATTGCAAATGGATTTACACTGACCTGGAATAAGCAATCAAGCCAGACAACAGGCTATCAGCTGCAGTATGCAACCAAGAGTGATTTCTCAAATGCGGCAACCGTAACGATAGCAAATCCAAACACAACAAGCACAACCATTACAGGCAGAGCAGGCAACACAAGATATTATGTAAGATTAAGAACTTACACAAAAATCGGAACAGGTACATTCTACAGTGACTGGGACTATGTAGGCAACTATGTTAAATCAGTTGTTACATTAAATGCATCAAGCAATGTGAAACCGCCTGTTACGAACATATCAAGTGCTAAACCTGTATGCACACTTTCAAGAAATGCAATCACAACCACAGGAACTGTTCAAAGACCTACAGTAACTGTTAAGTGTGATGGTACTGCACTGACTTATCTTAAAGATTTTAGAGTAAGCTATTCTAATATTAACTCAACTAATGTCGGCAGATATACTGTAACTGTTCATTTCATAGGTAATTACAGCAGTAAGGCTGACCAGACATTCCCATATTATATTAATCCAAAGCCGACAACATTCTTGTCATCTGCACAGGGCGGATTTAAGGCAATATCAAGAGGCTTTACCATTAAGTGGAACAAGCAGGCTAGACAGACAACAGGCTATCAGATTCAGTATGCAACAAAGAGAGATTTCTCCAACGCTGCAACCATCACAATTGCCAATCCGAACACAACAAGCTATACAAGCAAGGGCAGAGCCGGCAATACAAGATATTATGTAAGAGTCAGAACCTACAAGAAAATCGGAAACGGAACATTTTATTCAAACTGGAACAGCGGTGTTAAGTCTGTTGTTACTTTAAGATAAAAGAATAGTATTAAGTAAAAAATGCAGTACGTTATGTACTGCATTTTTTAAATCAATTAGCGAAATTATCCCAGGGCCATGGATCCTTCAGCCATTCATCGCTGTTATAGCCGTTCAGGGTTAATGGTCCGAATTCCTTTTCATATTCAGCCCTTACAGCCTCATATTTTTTTCTGTATGAATTCATCATTTCCTTTGCTTCCATATTGTCGGGATGGGTATCTAAAAACAATCTGAGTTCGTACATTGAAAACTGCAGAGCTGATACTCTTCTTAAAAGCTTCTCCTTTGTCATACTCGCTTTACCATCCTTCCCATAAACGGTTTATTGAGTTCCGGGAATATTGTTCCGCAGTCAAGACCTTTTTCGTCTTCATATGTTATCAAATCCAGCTGAAGCGGTACATATGCCATAGTAACCGACGCATCGGCAGGCAGTGCAGGACGCTGTTCCTTTTTCAGAAAGCTGGGTTTAAATAAATCTACATAATTTTCCATACCGTATCTCCTTTCCTGGTACTATTCCATATTATGTTAAAATTTCTTATTTGACAAAAAACCAATAAAAATAATTTACATATAATGGTATAGAAAGCCTGATTTCAGGCAATGCTATTTTTGAAAGAAAGAGGTAAGAAAGTTATGAAGGTGATTTGATTGTCAATTAAACGCGGTGAAATATATTATGCTGATTTAAGTCCCGTCGTAGGCTCGGAGCAGGGGGGAGTGCGTCCTGTTCTGATTGTTCAGAATGATGTGGGTAACAAGTTTTCGCCGACTGTCATTGCGGCGGCTATTA
The DNA here is from genome assembly GCA_002493325.1 of Ruminococcaceae bacterium UBA7101. GTDB lineage: Bacteria > Bacillota > Clostridia > Oscillospirales > Acutalibacteraceae > Eubacterium_R. Next base: position 4,012 of record DKYL01000057.1, on the reverse strand, counting down.
CTTCACAGAGAGATAAAAATAATCTGCCGACACATATTGAGGTTGATGCAAGAAACTGCGGACTTGCAAGGGACAGCATTGTGCTTCTTGAGCAGGTGCGTACCATTGACAAAAGACGTCTTAAGGAACGAATGGGCAGCCTTGACAACAACGATATGGGTAAGGTAAACCACGCTCTGAGTGTAAGCTTCGGTCTTTAATCAGCTTTATTATAAAAACAATCCACACTGCAATTTAATGCAGTTATGGGATTGTTTTATTTTTTTTTATATGTTATTATCTATTTATTGAATTATAAAAAAACAAGGAGAATATTATGATAAAGATTGCTAAATTTGAAAAGGTTTCCTTTGAGCAGTTTGAAAAGGACTGGCTTAAAAATTTCCCTGATACAGAGGATGTAAAGGCTGTTTATGACAGCATTAAGCTGCCTAAGCGAGCAACAACAGGCTCAGCAGGCTATGATTTTTATGCACCTGCCGATGTTGCCTTTGAGCAAGGCAAAAGCACACTGGTGCCGACAGGCATTCGCTCAAGGATTGAAGAGGGCTGGGTGCTTTCCATCTATCCTCGTTCAGGTCTTGGCTTTAAGCACCGCTGCCAGCTTGATAACACAGTAGGCATTATTGATTCAGACTATTATAACTCTTCAAACGAGGGTCACATTATGATTAAAATAAGCTGTGATGCGCACGATGAGGGTCATATTGCGTCAGTTGGTGCAGGTGACGGCTTTGCTCAGGGCATTTTTACACAGTTTGGAATTACTGTTGATGATGATACCGACGGTGTACGTGACGGAGGCTTTGGTTCAACCACAAAATAATGAAAAATAAGATAAAGCAAAACATTAAAAATCCTGCTTTGGTCTGTATAACAGCCTGCTTTTGCTGTCTGCTGTGGGGCAGTGCTTTCCCGACAATCAAAATCGGCTATAATCTGCTTTCTGTTGACAGTAATGATTATATGTCACAGATACTTTTTGCAGGTGTAAGATTTTTCCTTGCAGGTGTATTTACTATAATTATTGGCAGTATTATGACAAAATCACTTGTTAAGGTGAGAAAACAGGGGCTTTATAAAATTCCTGTGCTCGCTCTTTTCCAGACGATTGTGCAGTACCTGTTTTTCTATATCGGGCTTGCCAAAACCACAGGCACAAAAAGCTCTATACTAGATTCAACAAGTGTGTTTTTTTCAGTGCTGATTGCATCCATAATTCTGAAGCAGGAAAAATTATCGGTTAGAAAAATAATCGGCTGTCTGCTGGGCTTTGGCGGAGTTGTTACAGTAAATCTTTCAGGCGGCAGCTTTGATACATCTATGTCTTTTATGGGTGAAGGCTTTATCATACTTTCTGCGCTCAGTTATGCGGTGTCATCCGTGCTTATAAAACAGTATTCAAGGAATGATAATCCTGTTGCACTAAGCGGTTATCAGTTCATTTTGGGCGGCTTGGTTATGATAGCAGTCGGTCTTATCGGCGGAGGACGGCTGAATTTCAGCGGCGTAAAAGCATTTTGCATCATTTTATATCTTGCACTGCTGTCGGCTGTTGCATACACGCTGTGGGGTATTCTGCTAAAATATAATCCTGTGTCAAGGGTTACGGTTTTCGGTTTTATGACTCCTGTTTTCGGCTGCATGCTGTCAGCAGTTCTTCTGAATGAAAGCATAGGGGATAATGGTATTAAAATATTTTTTGCGTTAATACTTGTGTCTTTGGGAATTATAATGGTGAATTTAAAAAAGAAAGGTGATTTGAATGATTGAAAACACATCAATGTTTAAACTGAGCTACGGCTTGTTTGTGCTGACAGCGAAAAACAGTGAAAAGGATAACGGATGTATAATTAATACTGTAAGTCAGGTGACCAGCTCGCCGATGCGTATTTCTATTACAGTCAATAAACAGAATTATACCCACGATATGATTAAGGAAACAGGTATGTTCAATGTTTCAGTTCTGACAGAGGAAGTACCATTTGCTGTTTTTCAGCATTATGGCTTTAAAAGCGGCAGAGATACTGATAAAATTATAGGCAGCAGTATGCCGAGGGGAGAAAACGGTATTGTATATTTAAGTCAGTTTACCAATGCATTTATCTCAGGCAAGGTGATTGACGAGGTGGATTGCGGTACACATACGCTGTTCATTGCTGATGTTACCGAGGCTCAGGTTTTATCCGATGTACCGTCTGTAACATATCAGTATTATTTTGATAATATCAAGCCAAAGCCGCAGGAAAAGAAAAAGGGCTTTGTCTGTACGGTTTGCGGATATGTATATGAGGGTGACGAACTGCCTGAGGGTTATGTTTGTCCAATTTGCAAGCATGGTGCTGACGCATTCAAGCCATTGTAAATTTTTATATATACGGAGAAAACTATGAAAGCAAGAATGACACTCGCTAAGGAATTTAAAATAGGCGAGATTGACGAAAGAATTTACGGTTCATTTATTGAGCATTTGGGTAGAGCAGTTTACGGCGGTATTTATGAACCCGACCACAAAACGGCTGATGAAGACGGCTTCAGAGGTGATGTTATTGACCTTGTAAAGCAGCTTAATGTTCCGATAGTACGCTATCCGGGCGGAAATTTTGTTTCCGGCTATAACTGGGAGGATGGCGTAGGTCCTGTTGAAAACAGACCCAAAAGACTTGACCTTGCCTGGGGGACTACCGAGCCGAATTATTTCGGTACCAATGAATTTTTGAAATGGTGCAAAAAGGCAAATACCCAGTGTATGATGGCTGTCAATCTTGGTACAAGAGGGGCAGAGGAGGCAAGAAATCTTGTTGAATACACAAACCACAAGGGTAATTCAGCTTGGGCTGATTTGAGAAAATCACACGGCTATAACGACCCTTGGGGTATTAAGCTGTGGTGTCTTGGCAATGAGATGGACGGTGCATGGCAGATGGGTGCCAAAACTGCCGAGGAATACGGCAGGGTTGCCCTCGAAGCATCAAAGATGATGAAATGGACAGATAATACGATTGAAACGGTTCTTTGCGGTTCATCAAGCAGAAATTCCAAAACCTTCGGCGAGTGGGAGGCAACCTCTCTTGATATTGCCTATGACAGTGTTGATTATGTTTCACTGCACCAGTATTACGGCAATCATGATGGTGACACGGAATCCTTCCTTGCACAGACGCTGGAATTAGAAGAATTTATACATACAGTGCTTTGTGTATGTGACTATATCAAAGCAAAGAAAAGGTCGAAGAAAACAATCAATCTTTCTTTTGATGAATGGAATGTATGGTATCATTCAGACAATGCACCGTACGAAAGATGGTCAATGGCACCGCCAAGGCTTGAGGACATTTATAATTTTGAGGATGCACTTGTTGTGGGCTCAATGCTTATTACCTTGCTTCGCCACTGTGACAGAATAAAGATTGCCTGCCTTGCGCAGCTTGTTAATGTTATTGCCCCTATTTTTACACAGACAGGCGGCGGAATCTTCAAGCAGACTATTTTCTATCCCTTTGAGCATCTCAGCAATTACGGCAGGGGAGTGGCATTAAATCCTATTATTACCTGCCCCAAGCACGATACAAAAAGATTTACCGATGTGCCTTATCTTGAGGGTATAGCAACTCTTGATGAGGAAAATGAAACAATGGCAATCTTTTGTGTCAATAAATCAATGGATGAAAGTGCAGTGCTGGATGTTAACCTGATGGATTTTGACGGCTATAAGCCGATAGAGTTTATTTCAATGGATGGCTATAAAAAGGATGATGTCAACGGCTTTGACAATCCTTTTGTTAAGCCGCACAGCAATCCTTTGCCGACTATTGATAACAATACACTTACAGCAGAGCTGAAGCCATTTAGCTGGAATGTTATCAGACTTTCAAAAAATTAATACTTCAGAAAATGATAAGCACCCCGAAAGTTATCTGACCTTCGGGGTGCTTAAATATTATATAGCTTTAACTATTTTAATGTAACAACAGATTTGATGTAATTGCCTTCATAGTCCCAGTTACCATAG
>DKYL01000011.1 GCA_002493325.1 Ruminococcaceae bacterium UBA7101 | reverse complement strand
TCCTTTCTTTCATTGTAGCACACTTATCCGCAAATGCAAAAAGTGTGCAAGTTATTTTTCTAACTTACACACTTTATTTTACAAGCTCTTCAAATCCTTTGAATATCTTGCTAATGAAATTCCTGCTATTGCAACAACCCACCCTCTCAGTTAACTGAGAGGGTGGGTTGTTTAATTAATTGGCTTTATTAAAAGATTTATTTTTTCTTTTCTTAACAATTCTGTATACAACAGTTACAGCAGCAGCGACCAATACTATACCTGCAACTGCTCCCGCTGCAATAAAGTATGGCTTCATCAACTCTTTTTTCTCGCCTGAGACTGCATTTTTCAAACCTGCTTGATTAAAGCTTTCAAGACTTTCCCACTCGCATACCATTGTTATATTGAATTTTTCACAAAGCTCGTTGATTCTTTCCAAAATGGATTGACGTTCATTTTCATCAATTTTGGGTTGTAATACATAAGCATATAAAACTGACAGTTCAACCTCCTCAACACGTCTTTCCAGCAGTGCATCTCCGGCAACTGCTGCTTTAGCTTCATGGATGAGCTGATTATATTTTTCAACATTGTTTTCTGACAGATAACCATCATAGTGTGCCATCAGACCATCATATAAGCCCAAAGCATGATTGGAATTATAAAGCTCAGAAGAGCACAGATTCATATAGTTTATAATACTCGGTGCTGCTTCGCCGAAATATGCCGCAATATATCTTGAAACACATTCTGCCACATCCATATCACTGCCCTCCCACATCAGACGTGAAAGAACATACGAACGCAGGCACGCAAATTCGCCGCCCTTTTCTCTTGATGCCTGATGGAAAACACCGATTATATTATGATTCTCATAAAATTCCTGATTTCTTGCCTGAACTGCAAAGTTAGGAAACGGCATTAATAAATGTGAAAAATCAACTACATAATCCCAGACAACAATTTTATCTGTTATTTTTGACCATTGTTCAACCTGCTCCTTAAACTGCTTTGCATTCGCATTGCCGCCATCATAGTAGGATGAAGCCTGATCTCCCGGCATTGAGCAAAGCTTAATAACTACATTAGGCTCTGCTTTGATATTTTCAGGTGCCTTTAAAGTATGCAGATAAGCCAGAGTCGAAATATATTTATCCGGGAATGTCTTGGCAAGCTTGTTCAAAAACGGCATCAATGTACCCATTCCAGTTCCGCCTGCGGCTTTATCGGCAGCTTTACACTTTTCACATTCACAGCCTGCTAAGAACGGATTATCATTACCGCTGAAATCCCAATATAGCTGATTTGGATTTTCTTCGATTTTTTTGGCTAAAGAAACCTTTACAATTTCAAAAACCTCCGGATTGCTTAAACAAAGATAAGCGTCGCGACCCTTATATGTGGTAACTCTCTTACCGTTTTTTTCTGAAAAATATTCGGGGTGCTCATCAAAATAATCATCAGGAGACAGATAAGTATAACAATTGTGGCACCATGTACCCCAGCCTTCATACTGAAGCTCTTCAATATTAAGATTTGGATCTTCTGATTCAATATCAATACCATTAAGCTTTAATTTAGACGCCCATTTATTCTGTATTGTTTCATATGCATAAACATCACGCCACTGAACAGCAGGCTTTTTTATTTCATTCATTTTGTCAAGATAAATATTTTCTTGCTGCACAACAAAAGTATCATTAGGTGTTAAAAACATACAACCCAATATATCTTCAATAAAAGCATATATTCCATTTCTCGTTCCTGTTTCGTCTGCACCGCAAATTGAGATTTTTTCATTTTCAATAATGATTTGATAACCATCATTAATATCACCAGCGGGACGCTGTGTATTCATAACAGCATCAATACAAAAATATTTTTTTGCATCATCAGCTTGATTTTCATTTACGATTGTAAGCTTTGCTCCTGTCATTTCCTCCAATATACTCTGAAGAACTGCAACTGCTTCATTCAGTGGCTTTGCACACACCTCGGGCGTTACTATAACAAAATCAGTAACACCATTTTCAAAAAAAGCTACTTTATTTTCTCCGTTTTCAGACAGCTTTTTATTCTGCAATTCATCCTGTGTAATGTTCCTGAAAGAAATTGCCTCAACCGACTTGCTTTCATCAGCATAAACCAATATGCTGCCTGCACTCATAAGAATAAGTGCTAAAATAAATGCAATACCTCTTTTTAAACCTTTCATTTGATTGTTCCTTTCAAATAATATTTTTGCCTGACGCTTTCACATCAAGGCATATTTTATAATTTATTGTGACTTTGTCACTGAAAATAAACAAAGCATCGGATATAATAAAACCATGATAAAGGAATATTCGGTTAATCCACAGCAGCACAGAACCGGGGCTGCTAACCATATAACATCAGAGTGCCAACTCACGAAGCCGCTTTTTGTCGGTTATTTTAATTCCCTTTCGTGATGACTCAACAATTCCCTCATTGGCAAAATATTTCAGCATTCTTGAAACCACCTCACGTGCCGAGCCGATATATTTTGCAATCTGTTCATGGGTAAGCGCTATAAAATCACTTTCTGTTCTTGATGACTCATCAAGAAGGAATATGGCAAGTCTTTTATCCATACTCATAAACAGTATCTGCTGCATAACCCACATAACATCTGAAAAACGGCTCACTGCTGTTTCAAGAGAAAAGATTTTAATATCAGGGTTACTGCTGCTGATTTTCATAAAAGAATATCCGTTAATCACATAGCATTCACTGTCCTCTTCAGCATCAATAAAAACATCAAAGGTTATTGCATTTAAAACGCAGGAGGCGGACAGCATACACATATCACCTTTATATAAACGATAAAGCGTAATATCCTTCCCCTCATCGGACATCATATAGACCCTCAGACAACCGCTTTGAACAAGGATTACACCTGAGCATTCGGTGCTGTCATGAACGGTTGTACCTTTTTTATAAACAATATCTGTTGAATGATTACAGATAAAATCCTTTTCATCTTCGGATATTTTATTCCAAAAAGGAAATATATCACTATATACAGACTTAAAATCAATTTGTGCCATTTTGGCTCCTTTCAGAAAGAGGTGTTTTTTATGAAAACAATTATTATAGGCGGTGTTGCAGGCGGTGCATCTGCAGCAGCAAGATTAAGAAGGCTTGATGAAAAAGCCGAAATTGTTATTTTGGAAAAGGGAGAATTTGTATCCTTTGCAAACTGCGGTCTGCCGTATTATATCGGCGGTGAAATTACCGACAGAGAGGAGCTTACTCTGCAAACTCCCGAAAGCTTCAAATCAAGGTTTGATATCGATGTCCGTATCCTGAATGAGGCGGTCAGAATTAACCCTGGCGAAAAAACCGTAACAGTTAAAAATCTTGTGGACGGAGAATGTTATACCGAGGAATATGATACTCTTATTCTTTCCCCCGGTGCTGAGCCGATAATTCCGAACATCAGGGGTATTGAAACGGCTAATGTATTTACACTCAGAAACATTCCCGATACAATGAAAATCAAAAGCTATATTGAAAGCGAAAAGCCCGAATCGGCTGTTGTTGTCGGCGGAGGCTACATCGGTGTTGAAATGGCTGAAAACCTTGCAAAAGCGGGTCTTTCTGTATCAATCGTTGAGCTGGCAGATCATCTTATTGCGCCGCTTGACTATGATATGGCGGCAGATGTTCACCGCTACATTAAAGAAAAGGGCATAAAGCTGTATCTGAACAATGGCGTTACAGCGATTGAGCGTGACAGAATTATTCTCCAAAACGGAGAAATCAAAGCCGATATGGTCATTATGTCTGTGGGCGTTCGTCCCGAAACCGCTATTGCCAGAGAATGCGGTATTGAAACCAATTCACGCGGCAGTATCATAGTTGACGCCAAAATGCGTACAAATATTCCTGACATTTACGCAGTCGGTGATGCTGTTGAAGCAGAAAATTTTGTAACAAAAGCACCTTCGTTTATTCCTCTTGCAGGACCTGCAAACAAGCAAGGCAGAATCGTTGCTGACAATATTGCAGGTTTTGAGAGTGAATATACAGGAACACAGGGCTCTGCTGTTCTTAAGCTCTTTGATATGACTGTTGCAACAACAGGGCTTAATGAAAAAGCCGCTCAATTAAGTGAAACAGACTATGAAAAAACATATATCTATTCATCCTCTCATGCTTCATATTACCCCAATGGAAATATGATGTCAATAAAAGCTTTGTGGGATAAGAAAAGTCTGAAAATCATCGGTGCTCAGATTGTAGGCTTTGACGGTGTTGACAAAAGGATGGACGTTATTGCAGCAGCAATACGGTTCGGAGGAAAAATAACCGACCTCACACAGCTTGAGCTGTGCTATGCACCGCCTTTTTCCAGTGCAAAGGATCCTGTCAATATGCTCGGCTTCGTGGCTGAAAACATTGTCAGCGGTAAAATAAAGCAATTCTTCTGGAACGAGGTTGAGGCTCTGCCCCGTGACAACAGTGTAACCCTGCTTGATGTAAGAACGGTTACAGAGGTTGAGTGTGGAAAAATTGACGGATTTATCAATATCCCCCTTGACGCCCTGCGTTCACGGATTGAAGAAATACCAAAGGATAAGCCTGTGTATGTACATTGTCATTCAGGGCTTCGCAGTTATATTGCCTGCCGAATTTTGCAGGGCAACGGATATGACTGCTACAATCTTGCAGGCGGCTGGCGGCTTTACGAATCGGTAATAAACGAAAAAACCGTTCCCGAATACATCTGCACGGAATGTAAATAGCACTTTATATTTTAATACTATATGTAAAATATGTCAAATGCTATTATTACCCTATGAATACTGAAAAGGATGTGTAAAATGTTTTTTGATTTTTTTAATCACACGGATATAAATAAGGGTGTTGAGGAGTGGAAAAACACTGAAAACGCAATTCTTCTTGATGTCCGCACAAAAGAAGAATATAATGATTATCATATTGACGGAAGCTTAAATATTCCGCTTGATCATTTGGATACTGTTAATCAAAGCATAACAGACAGAAATGCTCCGATTTTTGTTCATTGCCTCAGTGGTGCGAGGAGTGCCGGTGCGGCAAGATATTTAAAAACACAAGGTTACAATAATGTAAAGAACATCGGAGGGATAAATGCATTCAAGGGAGAGGTTGTATAATGCAGTATTTCATATCTTTTCTCGAGGGCATCATAACCTTTGTGTCGCCCTGCCTTCTGCCGATGCTGCCCATCTATATTTCCTATTTCGCCGGCGGAAAGGAAAAGGATACAAAAAGAGTGATTAAAAACTCTATCGGCTTTATTTCAGGCTTCACGGTTGTATTTGTTCTTTTAGGTGCACTGGCAGGAACGCTTGGCAGCCTGCTTAACGAATATAAAACAGTTGTAAATATTGTGACCGGACTTATTGTTGTCTTTTTCGGTCTGAATTTCCTCGGTGTTTTTAAACTGAATATTTTTAAGGGTATCAAATCAGCAAATACGGATAATTTAGGTTTTTTCTCATCATTTTTATTCGGCATTGTTTTTTCAATCGGCTGGACTCCCTGCGTAGGTGCATTTTTGGGTTCAGCTTTAATGATGGCAACAAGTCAGGGAAGCATTGCTCAGGGAATCATTATGCTGCTTTTGTACGCATTAGGCTTAGGCATACCATTTTTCATCAGTGCTATACTGATTGACAAATTAAAAAGCACATTCAATTTCATCAAAAAGCATTACAATATTATAAATACTGTCAGCGGCATTTTATTGATTGCAGTCGGAATTTTAATGGCAACAGGACTGCTTGGTAAATTTTTGAATCTGCTGTCATAGGAGGAAATATGAAAAAATCAGTAAAATGGATAATCATTGCCCTGCTTTTAGTAGGGATTATTGCAGGAGCTTCAGCTATCTACAGCAAATTGACTGCAAATTATAAGGACGATATGATTGCCCCGAATACAACAAACCAATCTGAGCAAAAGGATAATGCAATCACTGCACCCGATTTTACTGTTCTTGATAAGAACGGCAACGAGGTCACGCTATCCGATTACAGAGGAAAGCCTGTTGTGCTGAATTTCTGGGCAACCTGGTGCTATTACTGTAAGGAGGAAATGCCTGATTTTAATGAGGCATATAATAATCATCCCGATGTACAGTTTTTGATGATTAACGCAACAGACGGCATTCAGGAAACACAGGAAAAAGCAAATGCCTATATAAAAGAGCAAGGCTTTGACTTTGAAATTTTCTTTGATACAGAGCAAGAGGCGGTAAACAACTATCATATTACCGGCTTCCCCACAACATATTTCATTGACAAAAATGGTAATATCACAGCACAGCGATCAGGTATGATAGACAAGGATTCTTTGGAAAAAGGAATAAATATGATTACAGAATAAATAGAAAAGGCATAGGTACTTAACATAAACAGTGCCTATGCCTTTGTCTTTTATAAAATAATGCTGTTATAATTTAATCATTTTTATCAGCTTCAGTTCAAACGGTCTGAAATTCAGCAAATCATCACTTGCAATAACCTCATCTTTCATAATATCATAATAAAATCCTGCTGACAATACATATTTATTCACTGTGTGCTTAAACAGAAATCTTGAGCCGCCCATATTATTGTTTTTCAGGGATTGTCAGCAATTATTTCATCAATAATTTGTTTGACCTTTCTCCTTGCAAAATAAGAATTTAATGAAAACCATCCTTCAAAGCCCAAAAATTCAAGCCTTGACGGAGCTATGTCATTCTGTCCTTTTACGGCATTTTTCTGTTTAGTGTCCCTTATCCAGGTTTCACTTTCAAGGGGTCTGAATCTCAGCAAAATCGGCATTAATCTGATACGCTTTAATCGGTCCTCTTCCGAAGCAGTTAAAATGCTTTTATCCTTCATATAATCATCTGCCAGCTCATCATAATTATAAATATACCTGTCAACAACTGCAGGAGAGACAGTAGCAAAAACATATCCTATTTCATTTGCTTCAAATGCCCCATTTGCCATAATTCTTCCCGCTCCGCCTCTGCTGCCATGACTGCACAGCAAACCGCTGTTGATTATGCTTTTAAAATTGCCGAAATTTGTCACATGATAATAGTATTCTCCGCTATTGCCGACATTGGTGGCATATGATGCCTCACCGTGAAGAAGTCCCGTTGAATTTGAAAGGGGCTTGCACAAAAAGGGTCTTATTTCATTATAATTATAATCTATGCTGTTCGTTTGTTTTCTGCACATATCTATTCACTCTGGCTTGGATTATTTCCTGTACCTGCTGCTTCAACAAGATTACTCTGCTTTTCCGCTGAGGTAGGATTTGCAACTGCATTTGTTACAGCATCAATAATTCTCATAAGTCCTTCAGGTGTTCCCTGTTTGCGTGCATTAACATTAAAGCTGTATTTTGCCCTTGTATCTGTACGCCTCGTCTGCTCGGAGCTGTGTGAAACCGTGCCTGAAAACTTAGCTGTAACAGGGCTCCAGATTGACTTGTATTCGGTATTTACAGTGCTGTCAGCATTATTTTTGGTAACATCCTCCTCGGCAGTAGATACCTCAAGATCAAAGGATATATTAACGTCTTCAATTGCAAGATTGGGTATTCCCGTAAGTGCAAGGAACGGCGCCTGTATATATCGGTCCTGCGTGCCGGGATTGCCCTGTGTATCCACAGTATTTTCACTGTATTTCATTGTAACCATTCTGACATTGCCGTCACTGTCAATACCTACATCCTGAACATATTGTGCAAGCATATGACTCATCTGGCTCTGAGCCTGAATTGTTGCAACAAGAGGAGCTGCAATCATTTTTTCAATAGGCAGACTGTTTACAATTCCGCCGACAATTTCGTGGTTCATAAAATATCTCCTTTAATTAATCATTATTTTCAATACAATAAACATTTATGGCATTGGTCAGCTTTTCTGATATTCTGCTCACTGCCTCAGGCGGATCGCCTGACTTAAATTTCATACAAATATCAATGTTGTCAGCATCATTTTTGCTGCAGTTATTTGTATCAACATCAAATGATGAACGTGTTACATAAAAATTTTCATCATCTTTGCCGCTTATACCCTCAAGCTCTTTAATTTTAAAATCCTTTAAATTGACCTTCATTCTCACCTCCATTTCATCAAGAACAAGTGCACTGTGATTGCTCATACAAAACAGAGGAACATCCAAAGCGTACTTGTCATTAATTTTTATTGTTTTGGTTAATGCCTTATTATCCTCGTCAATATATTTATCAACCTGTGTAACAAAATGCCTTTCAAGTATTTCAATGCTTGAATTGACACAAAACTGAATTCCTCTGATAATGTCCGACAGCGTTGTCTGGGAGTTACTTTTGCTTTTTTGAAACCTTTTTTTCATTTTCCGCATTCCTTTGTTTTTATTCAGTAATATTTATGCTTGTATAATTAAAAGTATTCAGCACCTGTATTAACTGAACACTATTGCTTTATATACAAATAAATTATGTATATTCTGTTTTCTCGCAGCTCTTGCGATTATTCCGTTTTAGGAATATAATGTTATTATAATTTGACATAATATAAAAAAGAATGATACGAAATTTTGCACCGATTCATCCGTGCCGAAAAGGAGATACCTTTGAAAACAACAGATTCCATTTACAAACAACTTCCTGATACGCTGCTGCCCTGGTACAATCAAACTGCACGCAAGCTTCCCTGGCGGCAAGACACGCAGCCCTATCATGTTTGGCTTTCGGAGATTATGCTGCAGCAAACACGGGTGGAGGCTGTACGGACTTACTATCTTCGCTTTTTAGAACAGCTCCCCACCATCCACGCTCTTGCCGAAGCACCAGAAAGCCAACTGTTTAAGCTGTGGGAAGGGCTCGGATATTACAACCGTGCACGCAATCTTCAAAAAGCAGCACGTGTGATTAAAACACAATACGGCGGATGCTTTCCGAGTAAATATGAGGACATCCGTGCCTTGCCCGGTATCGGACCATATACCGCAGGCGCTATTGCTTCTATCTGTTTTAATCAGCCTTACGCCGCCGTAGACGGCAATGTTCTGCGCATTATCACACGTATGACCGAAAACGATGCACCGATTGATCATATGCAAACCAAAGCAGAAATTGCCGCAAAGCTTGAAAAGGTATATCCGAAAAACAACTGCGGACAATTTACGCAAGCCTTAATGGAGCTGGGTGCAATGGTTTGCACACCAAAATCACCTAAATGTACCCAATGCCCTGCAAATGCTTTCTGCCGTGCTTATGCCAACGACACGGTACTGCAGTACCCTGTTAAGCTGCCGAAAAAGGATAAACGATTGGAAGAACGCACAGTCTTTTTGCTGCAGTGCGAAAATAGTTATGCCCTAACGAAACGCACGGAAAGCGGTCTTCTGTCCGGATTGTGGCAGCTGCCGAATGTGCTCGGCAAAATGGATGTTCATCGTGCATTGCATACCGCGGATAACTTTGGCGTTCAGCCTGTGGAATTATATAAGCAGATGCATCGTGTTCACATTTTTACACACATAAAATGGCAGATGACCTGTTATCATATTCTATGTGCCGAAAAAGCATCCGATTTTGTTTGGGCAACGGCACAGGAGATTGAAACGACTTATGCTCTTCCGACTGCGTTTCGTATGTTTTTTGACACCCGACACGAAACCAACAAAACAGAAATCAAATAATAAAGAAAAAGAGGCAGGGATACTGTAAAATTACAGCACCCTGCCTCAAATTCTGCCAACGAACAATATAAAAAATCTATAAATCCAATTGATAAAATGAAATTTGCACTACTTTTCTTTTTTATTTGATGTCAATTTTCTGATTTTAGAAGTGTCTTGAATATAAATTTCAGTATAACCACATTCCGGGCAAACTGCACATTTGAACTTACCTAAATTATCCTGAAAAATCCCTTGCTGCGTTACTTTAATTCCATAAGCAGCACCTTCAACCTTAACATCTAAGTCTTCAACCATTTCTGCATTACATCTTATACATTTTCTCATAAATTATCCCCATCTCCAAATTACGATTTGTCAAACAGATACTATTATTATAGCATAACAAAATTAAACAGAAACAAAGCACAACTTGAAACGATTCAAAAGTGAGTGTCTTTTTATACTTAATCATCTTTAGTGAAAGCTATTGTTATTGAGGTACCTTTGCCAAGCTCGCTCTTAAGTTTGATTTCTGCATTATGATAGATAGCGGCATGCTTGACTATTGAAAGCCCCAAACCGGTTCCGCCGATTGATTTTGAGTGGCTTTTATCCACTCTGTAAAAGCGTTCAAAAATACGCTCCTGCTCTGACTGAGGTATGCCTATACCGGTATCTCTTACAGTTAATTTTATATGCCTTCTGCTTTCGCTGAGTATAACATCAACCGTTCCGTTATCCACATTATACTTGATTGCATTGTCACAGAGATTATATATCATTTCATCAAGAATTTTTTCAGTACCTGAAACAACTGTACTTTCTCCGATTAAATTAAAGCTGATATTTCTTTTATCTGCGACAGGCTTCAGCCGACTGATTATATCTGCTGACAATTCGTACAAGTCAACATCTTCACTTTCTGCCTGAACATTTTTTTCATCAAGCTC
>DKYL01000060.1:26606-28141 GCA_002493325.1 Ruminococcaceae bacterium UBA7101 | reverse complement strand
TTATGATACCGAAACAGGTTACTACTACCTTCAGTCACGTTACTATGATGCATCAATCTGCAGATTTATAAATTCAGATATTCCTGAGATTGCTCAAGTATCAAAAAGTATTTCCGCTGGAACCAACCTTTTTGCTTATTGTAATAATGAGCCAATAAATAATAGTGATCCAAATGGTACAATTTCAATTAAAAGTGCTTTTAATACCATTCTTAATGCAATAAAGCAACGCCTATCTAATTACTTCAAACAATTATTTAGCGTAAAAAATGGCAGAGTTAAAATTGCTGTATCATTATTTGCCATTTTTATTAATGGTATTATATCAGCATTAATTTCAGGGGCTGTTTATAAAGGAATAACGAGTTTATTAAAAGTAACTGTAAAATACGCTTCTAAAAAAGCTCCAGAAAAGCTTATAACCGCAATTAAAACAGTTGTTAAACTTATGGAAACGAAAGGCTTTTTTAGAATAGTTGGTAGTATGCTGATAAAACGTGCACTTAAATTGCCAGGTGCTATAGGAACTTTTGCAGGAGATTTAAAAGACAATGTGTTATATAGTGGTATATTAAACCGTTATAGAATCTTAAATAAAATTTCACTTGTAGTTTCAATGTTTTCATCAATTGGTGGATTTATAGCTACAATAATAGATGTCATGGATGGCAACTGGGATGGATATTTAATTTTTAAAGTAAGTAAACGAAGGGTGATTTTACTATGATAGTTTATTTCAATAATAAAACGGCAAACTCGTTAGTTTTAGAATTAAATCAAGATAAAATCCTATTAAAAAGTGGTAATAGAATAAAAATAGATAGTGAAACAAATAGAATGCAGTTTAATTGTTATTTAAATGAAGGTAGTAAATTCAAATACCTACCACTATCCAAATCTGTGATTATTGAATATAGTTTTATTTTAGATTCTTTTTACGATGTAGTATTTAATCAACAAATTTGTGACATTGATTTAATTCAAAAGCAAGTTAGAGGTAATAATTTAGATTGTTATACATTTATAGATTTACAGTTTACTAGTGGGAATATAAATGACAAAGAATTTTGTGTGATTGATGAATTATCAGCAAAAAATCAACTATCAACGGCGCAGGAGAAAGAAGCAAAGCTTGAGAAAAAGCTTAAAATTGCCGATATTATGCAAACGGTATGTTATATTGGTATTCCTGCACTGATTATATTTATTGGTATCTGGTATTTTGCCGATATAAAAACAGCATTATGTATTTTAATTCCCTTAACTATTGTGACAACTGTAGTCGGATTGTTGTTGAAAAAACTCATAAACAAATTTAATAATAAGTTGGATAAAATTAACTCTAAATTTGAAAAAACAAATGACAAATATGTTGATGTTAATTCATTTTTTGATAAAAATTATATTCGTAATGTATTAATTAATAATACTAGTAATAATTCTTTGTGTTAAGAAAAAATTTTTTAAACAGGGCTGAGGCAACTCAGCCCTCATTAATGAAACAACTCAAGAAACAACAAAGTATTTCTACAATG
>DKYL01000060.1:0-26281 GCA_002493325.1 Ruminococcaceae bacterium UBA7101 | reverse complement strand
TGACATCTACAAATTCTACTATCTGAATCACGGCAAGCGTCATCAGGATGTGGACATATATTACAATGGTATAGGTATCATAAAAGAGCCATCACTTGAACAGATGGAAGAATATTTCCAAGAACATATTTTGAAAAACAGTCAAAAACAAAAAACAGCATAGCTAAAAACTATGCTGTGCAAAAGTAATTAAAGTAGTCGGAGAGTAACTTCACTTCCTTAAGTGAGGTTACCCTCGTACAGCTCCCACTCGCAAAAAACGAAATTCAGCTCCATTTCTCAATGTTTGCCATTTTGTATTATTTAATTGCGTTTACGAATCGTTTTGTAATATCCATAGGTCTTGTGATGGCTGTACCGACAACTGCACAATGAACACCTATGTCAATTGCTTTTTTCAGCTCTTCGGGTACCCAAATTCCACCTTCGGCAATAACAGGTCTGTCAAGTTCATTAACATATCTTTCCATAAGCTCAAAGTTCGGCAACGGTGCCCCCTTTGTGTATGGAGTATAGCCTGACATTGTTGTGCCGATTAAATCGAAGCCGAGCTCCTGTGCTTTTTTACCCTCTTCAAAACAGCTTGTGTCAGCCATAAAGAGCTGGTCAGGATATTTGGCTCTGACCTCGGTAAAGAATTCCTCAAGACTTACACCGTTTGGGTGCAGCCTGTCTGTTGCATCCAGTGCAATGATTTCACAGCCGGTTTCAACCAGTGCGTCAACCTCGTTCATAGTAGGGGTAATATAAACATCACTGTCATCATACACCTGCTTGATAATACCGATAACAGGCAAATCAACCTTTTCTTTTATTGCCTTAATATCAATAACAGTGTTTGCTCGGATACCCACAGCACCGCCGAGGTATGCAGCCCACGCCATTTTTGACATTATGTAGCTGTCATAAAGCGGTTCGGTTTCAAGCGCCTGGCAGGATACAATTAATCCGCCTTTAATTTTTTCTAAAATTTCTTTATTATTCATTTTAATCACCTTATTGATTATATCACGTATTTGTGCTACAATCAAGTAAGAGGTGATAATTATGAAAAATTTAAACAAATTTCGCGGTGTATTCTGTGCATTAAATGCAATTTATGATGAAAATGACAATATAGACACAGCAAAAATGAAAGAGCTTGTGAAGATATATAAGTCAAAGGGCGTCAAGGGTGTTTATGCCTGCGGTTCAACAGGAGAGGGCTTTTTGCTCTCTATGGAAGAAAGAAAAAAGGTTGCTGAGGCTGTTGTGGAGGCAGCAGGTGATGACTTTACAGTTATTGTCCATGTCGGCTGTCCGTCAACAAAGGAAAGCATTGAACTTGCAAAGCACAGTGAAAAAATCGGTGCAGATGCAATCAGTGCAGTGCCTTGTGTTTACTATCATCTGCCTGAGGAAAGTGTTAAGCTTCACTGGAATTCAATCATTGACTCAACGGATGTTCCCTTTATTATTTACAATATTCCACAGCTTACTGGCTTTAACCTTTCACCTGAGCTGCTTGCTGAAATGAGCAAAAATCCAAAGGTTGTCGGTGTTAAGAATTCAGCAGAGCCTGTTTATCTTATGGAGAGATACAGACAGGCAGCAGGTGATGATTTCATCATTTTCAACGGCAGTGACGAGCAGTTTGTAGGCGGCAGACTGATGGGCGCTGATGCAGGTATCGGCGGAACCTATGGCTGTATGCCTGAGCTTTTTGTTGAGCTTGACAGACTGGTTAATGAAAATAAAATTGAGGAGGCGCAGGCTCTTCAGTTTAAAATCAATGACTGTATCTTTGCTCTTCTTTCCTGCAAGTCACTTTATGGTGCTGCTAAAAAAGTAATGAGTATGAGATTTGGTATTGCGTGCGGTGATCCGAGAAGTCCGTTCCTTCCTGTAACAGACGAGGAAGCAAGACCAGTTGCCGAGAAAATCAATAAGTATGTTGCAGAGCTTAATAAGTAATACACAATTTATGACCGATCCTAAAAGGGTCGGTCTTTTATCTTAAGAATTTGTAAGGTTTCTTTAATTCCTTGTTTATGGCAGTTCAATATGATATGATAAGCTTGGTGATAATATGAGTGAAAAAATATTTTTGCTTGAGGATGATGCTTTCCTGCGTGACGGACTTTGTGAGTTGCTTGAAAACTCAGGTTACAGTGTCACAAGTGCAGGAACCATAAAGGATGCAGAGGAGATTATCAAAGGCTCCTTTTTCAGCCTGCTTATTCTTGATGTTATGCTGCCTGACGGCAGCGGCTTTGACCTTTGCCAGAGATTGAGAAATGCAGGTGTTCATACGCCTATTTTGTTTTTAACCGCCTGTGATGATGAAATACAGATTGTCCGCGGTCTTGACAGCGGTGCTGATGATTATGTAACAAAGCCCTTTAAGCTTTTGGAGCTGATGTCACGTGTCCGTGCCTTAATAAGAAGAAACAGCAATTCAACATATGTAAGCAATGAAATTGCCGTTGATACAAATACTATGACCGTAAAAAAGAACGGTGAAGTGATTTTTGTTACTAAAACGGAATTTCAGCTTCTTTCCTGCTTAATCAGAAATAACGGTGTTATCATTACCCGTGCAACGCTTTTGCAGAATATATGGGATGATAACGGCAATTTTATTGATGACAATACGCTGTCTGTTCATATGAGTCGTCTGCGCGAAAAAATCGGTGCACAGCATATTACCACAATACGTGGTGTGGGCTATCGCTGGGAGGAGGGCAAATGAAATTTTTAGCGGCTCTCCCTTGGCTGATTATCGGCTTTCTGGCTGTTGTCAGTGCTGTCTTGATTATAAAACAGGTGAAGATAAAAAAGAGTATCAATCAGCTTTCCGACAACATTAATGAATTTGTCAATACCGGCAGCAAAACAGAATTCAGTGTGTATGACAATTATTTTGCAGGACTGCAGAATGGTGTTGCCGATTTGCAGGAGATTATCTGCTTTGAACACAGCCGTCTGGTTCAGGAAAATAAAAAGAATACCAAATTTATATCTGATATTTCACACCAGCTAAAAACCCCTATTGCTGCACTGCGTCTTTATTGTGAAATGGATAAGGAGATGAATGCTTCGCCTCACAGCGAAAAGGAGCTGCAGCTTGTTGATAAAATGGAAAAGCTTGTTTATCAGCTTTTAAGGCTTGAAAAAATCAAGGTTGATTCCTATGTTATGAGCTATAAATTTGTTAAGGCTGAGGATGTTGTAAACAAGGTTTTTGCTGAGTTCAGACCATTGTTCCCTGAAAAGAAAATGGTTGTTCAGGGCAACAGCGTTATCCGCTGTGATGAAACCTGGCTGGGTGAAGCACTTGGCAATATTGTTAAAAATGCCTGTGAGCACACCGCTGATGACGGTGTTGTGACGGTTGAGATAAGCGAAAACAGACATTCAACCATTATTGAAATCGGCGATAATGGCGGCGGTATTGCTGAGGAGGAGATACCTAATCTTTTCACAAGATTTTATAAGGCAGAAAATTCCTCACCAAACAGTACGGGCATAGGTCTTGCCATTACAAAAGCGGTTGTTGAAAAGCACCACGGTATTATAAGTGTTGAAAATAAAAATAACGGCTTGTATTTTTCAATATGCCTTCCCCATATTGACGGGTATGAAACGATATGAAAAGCTGCTGATTTTCAGCAGCTTTTTTCAACATTACGAAATCGTAAGATTAAAGTAAGAGAAACGAAAGATTCGCGTGTTAGTATTAAGGTAGAAAATGATATGGGGGTAATGATATGAATATTATTGAATGCACAAATCTGACCAAGGAATATATCAGCGGCGACAATGTTGTCAGGGCTGTTGATGATGTAACCGTTGCATTTGAGCAGTGTGAGTTCTGTGCAATCACAGGTCCGTCAGGCTCAGGCAAATCTACCTTTTTACATATGCTCAGCTCTCTTGAGTACCCGACCTCAGGCTGTGTTACCTATGGTAAAAAGAAGTTGTCGGATTATACTGATAATCAGCTTTCCATTTTAAGGCGCCGTCGCTTCGGCTTTGTCTTTCAGGCGTATAATCTTGTGAATGAGCTGACAGGCTATGAAAATATTGTTCTGCCCATTATGCTTGATAAGAAAAAGCCTGATGAGGAATATATTGATAAGCTCATAAAAATGCTTGGCATTGAGGACAGGCTCGACCATCTGCCCTCTGCCCTTTCGGGTGGTCAGCAGCAGCGTATTGCCATTGCACGTGCCTTAGCCAATAAGCCTGCTATCCTTTTTGCCGATGAGCCCACAGGCAACCTTGACGGCAAAAGCGGCAGAGAGGTTTTATCGCTTCTTAAATATGTCAGCAGTGAGCTTGGTGTAACCTTAATTCTTGTTACCCACGATTTGCAGGTTGCGGAGCAGGCAGACAGAATTTTAACCATTGAGGACGGAAGAATTGTCAAGGACAGTAAATCGGAAAACGCTGAGCAAGAGGTGTGATTATGAAAAAGAAATTAACGGTTAATACCCTTGCCTTCGGTAATCTGAAGCACAGGAAAAGGCAGTATGCAATTATGATTATAGGCATTATTCTTGCAATGGTCTTTTCCTGCAGTATGATATTATATTTCTTCAGCTCATACGAGGCGATGGATAAGGAATATAAGGATAATTACGGCAGTCAGGATGTAATCTGCAATGTTGACGGCAGCGGCGAAGAGATTTTTAAGGATGTTAAAGAAAAAGGTCTTGCAAAGGATTACGGCGTTGCACACCTGTTAGGCTGGGTTTATAACGAAAACGAGGCAGCAGGCTTCCCCGTTGCGTGGCTTGATGATAAAGCGAAAGCATATTCCAATATATTCTTCGTTGAAGGCTCTTATCCCACAAAGGATAATGAAATTGCTATTGAAAAAACGATGCTTGCAAGGCTTGGTATTGATGCCAAGGTGGGGGATGAAATCACGCTTAATTTCAAAATTCAGGATATGGATGATTTTCTGAATGAGCCTGTACAGAAAACTTATACCCTTGTAGGCATAGCAGCCGATAAACACAGCAATATATGCAGATTTTCCAATAATGACAGGGAGTATATCCCTGCCGCTTTCGTGACTGAAAATTCTGCCGTTGATCTTGGCGGAAAAGAAAAAATAACAGCTTATATAATGGCGGGTGAAAGCCAGAATATTTATGAAGCAGAAGGCTTGCTTGGTGTACTCAGAGCAGATGACCATCCCGATGATGAAAATAATCGTTTAAACTATTTTGTTGATAACCCGAATGAACAGGCTGATTTTATGAATGTGCTGTATGAGTCAAACAATCTCTATATAGTTATCCTTGTTGTTGCTCTTATTGTTGCAGCGGGCGTTACAATCGTTAATGCCTTTAACACAAATCTCAGTGACAGAAAAAAGCAGATTGGAATGCTCCGTGCCGTGGGTACAACAAAAAAACAGATTTTCATAATCTTCGGCAGAGAGGCATTTTTTATCAGCCTGATTTGTGTGCCTATAAGCATAGCTCTTTCTTATCTGGCAGTTTGGCTGATATTCAAAATCAGCGGCACAGAGCTTGTTATGGCAAAAAGCATCTGGGTGCTGCCCATCAGTGCCGTGATTGGTATGGCGGTTGTTATGCTTTCTGCATTGATTCCGCTGGCAAATGCCGCCGCAATCACTCCAATGCAGGCAATCCGTGATATTGAAAAAACAAGAAAAATGAAGACAAAGAAAATCAAAACGCAGAAAAGCTTTGATGTTTCAATGCTTCTTGCAAAAAGAAGCATAACATTTTCTAAGGCGTCGCAAATCAGCGTCAGCATTATTTTGATTGCAACCATTTCTTTCTCCTGCCTTGGATTTTCCTATATCAGCTATGAAAGAGCAAATCCTTACGGCTATAAGTTTGATTATTTAGTATCTGACCATTGTTCCTTATGGAGCAGATACAGCAATGACAGGTATCCGGCAGACGGTTTTGATGAAACGGAGTTTCAGGATATTGCCGCAATCCCCTATATTTCGGATGCTTATGGTCAGAAAAGCATATGTGCAAATATACAGACAGACGAATATTCTGACTATTTTAAATGCTTTAATGGTTCGGATTTTAAAGACAAGCTTTATGATGAATGGGAGGGAGATTTTACACGTCTGAATTATGACAATTATTATGAGGCATTCCTGTCGGAATACAGTGACAGCTATTTGGAACGTAAAAAGGTGCTCGGTGAAACAAAGGAAACTGTCCGAATTGATTTGAGCTCCTACAATGAACAGGTGCTTGAACAGTTTAAGAACGCAGATATTGAAGGTGAAATTAATCTTGATAAAATAGCCTCAGGTGAAGAAATTATACTGTTGGCACCCCAAAAGATAGAATACAGTGTTAATATAGATAAAATAGGATCATTCAGTTCCGATAAGCTTTTAGATGGTGAAACTCCTGAAAAAGATTATCAAATTATTTTCAGTGCAGAATGTCCGTATACTGTCGGTGATATGCTCAATGTAACCCTTGCGACCCATGAAGATGAAGACGACGAGGGCAAACCGTTAAATGTTGAGCTAACACATAAGCAGGTCAGAATCGGTGCAATTGTTTCGCCGCAGGTGGTTGCGGATGCTGATTTTATTGCACAGGAGGACGGTTTCAGACTGATTACCTCCAATCAGGGAATGAATCATTTTATGAACGGTGTCAGATATAATGAAATATATCTTTTTGCCGACGGGGAGGTTGATGAGGATATAGAGAAAGTGATTCAGGATGAGCTTGAGCCTTTTGAAATTCAGAATGATGCTTATATTCTTTCCAACTTTGAGGAACAGCAAAGACAGCAGGACAGTAATAGTTCAATCTATTATTCGCTGCTGGCACTTATAACAATCTGCTTTGTAATCTGCGCAAGCATTATCAACAACACACTTTCGGCAAGAATAAGGGAAAGCAAAAAGCAGATAGGCACAATACGTGCCTTCGGGGCTAATCAGGCGGATTTGGTGAAATCGTATTTTAAGCAAATGCTTTCAATGCTGTCAGTGGGTATTATTTCAGGCTTTGTGGTTTATACAATCGGATTTTTTGCTGTGAATATTTATAATAAATCACAGGGCAGAAACATTGATTTGATTTTTGACCCGTGGCTGACACTTGCTTTCTGTGCTGTGCTTATTGTGTTATGCACTGCAAATTTATGGTTTAAGGTGCACAGGGAAATGAAGAACAGCATTATTGAAAACATAAGAGAGCTATAAAAATAACCCCTTGCAGATTTTATTCTGCAAGGGGCATTTTGTTGTTTGTTATGCATTTTGTATTTTGGTTGTGATTTTGTTAATAAGAACGTCGTATCGGCACAGCTTTTTGATGAGGTCCAGCACCAATGCAAGTGCCAGTGACAATACGAAAAGCACCGCAAATATCAACATAAAGTGCTTGAATGAGTATATGAATTCATTCAGATAATCGTATCTTATAAATGTGTGAGTAAGGAATATGGTCATGGAATGCTTGCCGAGAAACTCAAGAATTTTATTCAGAACAGGGATTCTTATAATGCAGAATCTGAAGAAGCATACGAAGGCAATGGGAACAACGCCGTAGTTCAGCTCCCAGGCAACGGTGCATTTATATTTAAGCATAATAATATAGCCAAGTCCGATAAGTCCGCCAAAGAGCACAAAGCTTATAATATACGAAATAACCTTGTTTTTCGGCAGCCTTGCTTCAATTTTATTAAACAAATCATAGTCGGCAAACATCATTCCGAAAATGACAGGCAGGATAAAGGTGTAAATATTTGTTCCGCCGGGGTAGCCGACCTTTAAAAGTCTCGGAAGTGCAACAATTAATAAGATAATCGGCATATAACCTACCTTTTTTGACAGTGCATAAACAAGCGGAATGATAAGAATAAATACGATAGCCGCACTCATATACCACCAGGTGCCGCACAGCGTCGGGGTTTTAAGGAAATTTGCAAGACCGAGAAAATCGTTGATAAGATAGAAAATCCCCGCATATGGTGTTTTTTCAAAAAACTTTGTGTATGGCAATCTGTTTATCGCCATTGTCACAATAAAAGTAATAACATAAATAAACCAGAAGCCTGACATGGTTTTGATTAATCTGGTTGTGTTCCATTTAACAATGCTTTTTCTGCAAAATTTCTGCTTTGCAATGGATTTAAGCAAGCCGTAGCCGGTTATAAAAGCAAACAGGCTGACGCATACTTTAAACATAAAGGCAATATTTACAACAAAGCCCTGGCTGAAGGGCGTGAAATCTACTTCATAGTTTTCAAATCTGTCAACGGACCAGTACAGATGGTGAAACAGCATCAGTATGATTGCAAGCCCCTTAATGGCAAATGAGTCGTTTTTGGTAAGTCCTTGTTTCATTTTTTATCCTTTCAGAAAATGGCAAATTTTATGATATAATAATATCACATTGTTTTTTTATTGTCCATACTTAATTGCTTTGACAAACAGTGTTATGTTTGATATAATTATATAATTAAAAATGTGTAATTTAAAAGCGGGAGATAATATGACGTTAAATCGTTTATTTGATTTGTTTTTTAAGAATATAAAAAAGGTTGGCAAAAGCCAGTTTTTCAGAGCTAAATTTTATGCTACAAATTATGCGTCAAAATATGATATTGATGACCGCTTGATGCTGTTTGAGGCTTTCAGCGGTGATGATTTTTCAGGCAATCCTTTTTATGTTTTTGAAAATATTTATAATGACAAAAAATTCAGGGATTACAAAAAGGTTATAGCTGTTAACGATTTCAGCATTCCTAAGGTGAAAGCTCTGCTGGATAATTATGGCTTTAAGGATAATGTAAAAATTGTTCAGAAAAACAGTCCTGCTTACTGCAGGGCACTGACTACTGCAAAATATCTTGTTAATAATGTTGCCTTCCCCACTTATTTTATTAAGCGTGAGGGTCAGATTTATCTGAATACCTGGCACGGCACGCCGCTTAAAGGACTGGGCAGGAGCATTAAGGATAATCCGAACAGTATTGGCAATGTTCAGCGTAATTTCCTTATGTCGGATTATCTGCTTTATCCTAACAATTATTCATTCGAGCATATCAAAGAGGATTATATGCTTGACTGGTTTTATAAGGGCAAATATGTTCTGGCAGGCTACCCCTGCAACGGCAGACTTTTTGACGCTTCAAGGGTTGCGAAAATCCGCAGGGATTTTGAGCTCGAGGGCAAAAAGGTTGTTATTTATATGCCTACATGGAGGTCTGTTGCAAAGGATGACACCATAAACAAGCAGATTTATTATATTATGCACCTGCTTGTGGAAATGGAGTCAAGGCTTGACGAAAATACAGTTGTTTTTGTTAAGCTTCATCATCTTGCATCTGCCGAGATTGATCTTGAGGGCTTTGAAAAAATCAGAGAATTTCCCTCAAATTATGAAACCTATGATTTTCTTAATATTGCCGATTGCCTGATTACAGACTATTCAAGTGTTATGTTTGACTTTGCAAACACGGGCAGAAAAATACTGCTTTATACCTATGATAAAGAGGAGTATATGGCTGGCAGAAGTATGTATTTTGATATTGAAAAGCTGCCGTTTTTTGCCACATATGATGCAAGACAGATTGTAAATGCAGTCAATGATGATGAGCTTGAATATGATTACAGTGAATTTGTTAGGGAGTATTGCAGTTATGACAATAAGGATGCTGCAAGAAATCTTGTAAATCTTATGGTTACAGGCAGAAAATCACCAGAAATGAAGCTGATAAACGGTACTGATTTTAAGAATGACAAGGAGAATGTGCTGATTTATGCAGGTGTTCTGCAGAAAAACGGAATGACCACTGCGCTCAAAAATCTTGTTAACAGTCTTGATGCCGATGAAAGGAATTATGTCCTCACCTTCTATGCCCGAAAGACAAATCCGAACAAGCTTCTGATTAATGAATTTCAGCCGGGTGTTAAGTATATTCCTATGCAGGGCTCTAAAAACCTTACTGTCAGGGAGGCAATTCTGCAGGTGCTTTATTATTTGAATATCAGCACCAAAGCAACACGAAAGGCACTTGACAGTATTTATAAACGTGAGCTGAAACGATGCTTCCCCACAATCAGGTTTAACCATGCAATTCATTTTACAGGTTATGAAAAGCATATTATGCAGCTTTTAGGCAGAATGAAATGCCCTAAGTATATCTGGGTGCATAATAATATGTATAAGGAGTCCACAACAAAAAATAATTTCCATATCAATTCCGTCAAATACGCATATGCAAACTTCGATAAAATTGTTGTTGTAAGAGATACAATGGGCGAGGAGCTCAAGCCGTTTATGAGTGATGCAGAGCAGAAAAAAATCTGTGTTGTTCACAACCAGAATGATGTTGACAACATTGTCAGCAAATCAGAGCTTGAGGTTGAATTTCAGGATGATACCTTCTGTACTGCCGAGCTTTCGGAGCTTAATGCAGTGCTTGCAGACAAGTCTGTAAATAAATTCATCAATATTGCACGCTTTTCACAGGAAAAGGGCATTGACAGGCTTATCAGAGCCTTTGATAAATACAGAAAAGAGAATGACCCTGATGCATGGCTCATTGTTATCGGCGGCTACGGCAAGGAATTTGAGAATATTCTTGCAATGGTGCAGGATGAGAATGAAAATAAAATTCTTGATAATATAATTATCATTAAGTCGATTATGAATCCATATCCGATTCTGAAAAAATGTGATGCTTTTGTATTGTCATCACTCTATGAGGGTCTGCCAATGACAATTATAGAGGCGCTGATTCTTGATGTGCCCGTTATTTCAACCGATATTACAGGACCGAAGGAGTTCCTTGAGGCAGGATACGGATACCTTGTTGACAACAGCGAACAGGGCTTGATTGACGGTTTCAATGCCTTTAAAAATAACGAGCTTAAGGGTCTTGTTAAATTTGATGTTGAGAAGTTTAACAGGGATGCAATGGCAGAATTTGAACAGGTATTTGAATGATTTTAAAACCGATAAGTGCATTTTTCTTGGCGTTTATCGGTTTTTTTATGTATTACAGTCGATTATTACTGTTTTATTAACAAATACTGTTTATATTGATTGATTATAATTTGACGGTATGGTATAATAAGTTGGATATACTTACATTAGGATAAAAATAATCCCAAGGAGTGCATTAGTATGAATTTGAAATCATTCAGGAAAGGAGTTCATCCTTATGACGGCAAGGAGCTGTCAAAGGATTGTGAAATAAAGAGCATAGCAGCAGGCTCTGTTATGGTGTATCCGCTTTCGCAAAGCATAGGTGCCCCTGCAAAGGCTGTTGTCAGTGTCGGCGACAGAGTTCTTAAGGGACAGCTTATTGCCGAGGCAGATGGATTTATTTCAGCTCCGATTTACAGCAGCGTGTCAGGTGTTGTAAAGAAAATTGAAAAAAGACTTGTAACCAACGGCTCTATGGTTGAGTCTGTCGTTATTGAAAATGACGGGACAGATGAGGCAGTGCCGAATT
The DNA here is from genome assembly GCA_002493325.1 of Ruminococcaceae bacterium UBA7101. Taxonomy (GTDB): domain Bacteria; phylum Bacillota; class Clostridia; order Oscillospirales; family Acutalibacteraceae; genus Eubacterium_R. The sequence goes on along the minus strand of DKYL01000060.1, from coordinate 14,806 downwards.
TCGGTGCACCAAGAGATGTTTCCAATCTGACACAGGATGAAATTCTTGACATAATTAAGGAGTCGGGTATTGTCGGTCTTGGCGGTGCAGGCTTCCCGACGAGTGTTAAGCTTGCTCCTAAAAATCCCCTTGATATTGACACACTCATTATCAACGGTGCAGAGTGCGAGCCTTACCTTACATCAGATTACAGGCTTATGCTTGAAAAGGCAGACGAGATTGTTAAAGGTATTAAGGTTATATTAAAGCTGCTGCCGAATGCAAAGGCGGTTATCGGTATTGAAAACAATAAGGCTGATGCAATAAAGCTGCTTGAGGATAAAACCTCAGGCGAGGAAAAAATCAGCGTTCAGCCGTTAAAAACAAAATATCCTCAGGGCGGTGAAAGACAGCTTATCTTTGCAGTTACAGGCAGAAAGCTTAACTCAAAAATTCTTCCTGCTGACAAGGGCTGTATTGTTGTTAACACGGCAAGCTGTTATGCAATTTATGAAGCGGTATATCTGAATATGCCGTTAATCCACAGAGTAATGACAATAACAGGAGAGGCTGTTAACAGTCCCTGCAATGTTGATGTTTTGCTTGGTATGAGCCACAGCGAGGTGCTCGAGGCTTGCGGCGGTGCAAAGGATGATGTTGTCAAGTTTATCTCCGGCGGACCTATGATGGGTATGGCTATGAGCACACTTGATGTTCCTGTTGTTAAAACCTCATCATCAATTCTTGCGTTTTCAAAGGATGATGTTGCAATGCTTCCGCAGTCCGCTTGTATACATTGCGGCAAGTGCGTTGCTGCCTGTCCTGAAATATTGGTTCCGCAGATGATGTGCAAGTCCATTAAAACAAACGACTATGAAAGATTCGCTGACCTTGGCGGTATGGAGTGTATGGAGTGCGGCAGCTGCACCTTTGTATGCCCTGCAAAAATCCCGCTTACCCAGATGTTTAAGCTCGGTAAGGTTAAGGTCAGGGAAGTTCAGCTTGGTAAATAAGGAGGGGAATAAAAATGTATAATGTTTCGGTATCTCCTCACGTGAGGTCACAGAATACCACGAAATCAGTAATGCGTGACGTAGCCATTGCATTGCTGCCTGTGCTGGCATTCGGTGTTTATCAGTTCGGGTTAAGAGCACTTATGGTGATTGCCATCTGCATTGTCACCTGTGTTTTGAGTGAGCTGATTTTTGAACTGCTTGCTAAAAAGACAGTTACCATATTTGACTACAGTGCAGTTGTAACAGGTATGATTTTAGCGGTTAACCTGCCTGCAAATGTTGCATGGTGGATTCCTGTTATCGGCAGCGTGTTTGCAATCGTTGCAGTTAAAATGCTTTTCGGCGGCTTGGGTCAGAACTTTATGAACCCGGCTCTGGCGGCAAGATGCTTTTTGCTGATTTCCTTTACAGGCAGAATGAGTGATTTTGCAACAAGTGGAACTTTAACCGAGCAGTTTGAAATGATAAAAACAGGCGGCATTAAAGCACTGACTTCAGCAGCGGACGCTACTGCAGGTGCAACACCGCTTGCAGTGCTCAAGGGCGGAGAAGAGGTTGATTTGCTCACGCTCTTCCTTGGCTTCCACGGCGGATGTATAGGGGAGGTTTCGGCACTTGCAATTTTAATCGGCGGACTTTACCTCATTGTTAAAAAGGTTATTTCAGTCAGAATTCCGCTTACTTACATTCTTTCAACTGCTTTATTTATATTTGTAATTAATATAGCAAGCGGTAATGATGTTTCCTTAAACTATATGCTCGGTCAGGTGCTTTCAGGCGGACTTCTTGTAGGTGCGTTCTTTATGGCAACCGACTATGTAACAAGTCCGATTACTCCATGGGGTCAGATTATCTATGGTATCATTCTCGGCTTACTCACTGCATTGTTCCGTGTTCTCGGTTCTTCTGCAGAGGGTGTGTCTTATGCAATTATTATCGGTAATCTCCTTGTTCCTCTTATTGAAAAGATTACAATTCCAAAGCCTTTCGGCTGCGAAAAAGCGAAAGGAGAGAATAAATAATGGCTAAGAAAAAATCAAGCATCATACTCAATACGGTTGTATTGGTAATTGTTACCCTTATTTGTGTTGCTCTTCTTGCAGTTGTTAATCAGATTACAAGAGGACCTATTGAGCAGGCAGAGATTAATGCCAGAGCAGAAATTTATAAGGTCGTTTATCCTGATGCAAATTCCTTTGCAGAGGTGGATAATACCACTGAAATGCTTGAAAACTCGGCAGAGGTTATGAAAAATGCAGGCTATGAAGGCTGCTTTGCAAACGATGTTCTGTCTGTAACCGATGCAGGCGGCAGTGTTGTGGGCTATGTCATTGCAGCTACATCGCCAAGCGGTTACGGCGGTGATATTCAGGTTGCAATCGGTGTAACAAAGGACGGCAAGCTTACAGGCTTTGATGTTATCAGCAACAGCGAAACGGCAGGTCTTGGCTCAAAATGCACGGAGCCTGATTTTAAAAATCAGTTTACAGGCAAGCCTGCTTCAACCCTTGAGGTTACTAAATCAGGTGCAACTGCCGATAATCAGATTGATGCAATCAGCGGTGCAACCATTACAAGTAATGCTGTAACAGAAGCGGCAAATGCGGCTATCGTTTTCTATCAGGAAAACTTTGCAGGCGGTGTAAAGGATAAGGTAGAAAATGTTGCTGTTGATAATGCAGAGGAGCTTGGCGACAGCTACAAAATTACTGTAACCACTACCAAGGGCTTTGCAGGAAAAATCACACTTGCTGTTGAAATCGGCAAGGATTCAACACTCAAGGGCTTTGAGGTTATAGCATCAAACGAAACACCAGGTTATGGTGCAAAGGCACAGGAGGCTGATTATGCTGCACAGTTTGTGGGCTTGAAGGCTGATAAAATCACTTCTGTTGCTACAGGTGCAAATAAGGATAATAATGAGATTGACGCAATCAGCGGTGCAACCTTTACAACAAAGGCTGTTGATATGGCTGTGAATGAGGCAATCAAATATTATCAGGAAAATTACGGCGGCGGTTTGTCAGAAGCCTTTGCTAATGAGGCAGATGAGCCTGAGGATTCAGTTGATGCAGTTGCTGCCGCATCACCGCAGCCGGGCAGAATCGGTGTTTTAGCATTCGGAAAGGGGGAGTGAGATAAATGAAAAAAGTATTTGAAAGACTTTATAACGGTATTATCAAAGAGAACCCTGTTTTAGTTCTTATGCTCGGTATGTGTCCCACTCTTGCGGTTACAACCAGTGCTAAAAACGGTCTGGGAATGGGTCTTGCTACAATGGCAGTTCTCATTATGTCAAACTTAATCATTTCACTTCTTCGCAAGGTGATTCCGAACGGTGTCAGAGTTCCTGTTTATATCATAATCATTGCATCGTTCGTTACAATTGTTGAAATGCTTATGCATGCATATGTTACCTCGCTTTACAGCAGTCTTGGCATTTTTATTCCGCTGATTGTTGTTAACTGTATTATCCTTGGCAGAGCGGAGCAGTATGCATCTAAAAATAATCCGATATTATCCATATTTGATGGTATCGGTATCGGCTTAGGCTTTACAATCGGCTTAACAATTATCGGTATGGTAAGAGAGCTGATTGGTGCGGGCACACTGTTTGGCGTTCAGGTTATGCCTGAAAGCTATGAGCCTGTGTCCATATTTGTAATGGCTCCCGGTGCATTCTTTGTGCTTGCAATTCTCTGTGCAATTCAGAATAAGTTTAAGCTCAAGGGTGCCAACAGACACACAAAGGGCGAAACTAAGTGCAACGGCGATTGCAGAAACTGCCCTTCAGCAAAGGAGGAGGTAGAGAACGATGGCTAAAACATTATTCCTTGTACTGATTACAACTGCTTTGATCAATAATGTTGTGCTCAGCCAGTTCCTTGGCATCTGTCCGTTCCTCGGTGTGTCAAGAAATATTAAAACAGCAGCAGGTATGGGCGGTGCGGTAGTATTTGTTATTACACTGTCCTCTGCAGTAACAAGTCTTCTTTACACCTATGTGCTTGATAAGCTGGGACTTACCTATTTAAAAACAATCGTATTTATTGCGGTTATTGCATTCCTTGTACAGCTTGTTGAAATCTTTCTTAAAAAGGTTTCACCTGCACTTTATAAAAGTCTGGGTGTATATCTTCCGCTGATTACAACAAACTGTGCAGTGCTTGGCACAGCACTTACAAATGTTCAGCAGTCAAACGATTTTGTAACAAGCGTTGTTACGGGACTCGGCACAGCACTGGGCTTCTGCGTTGCAATTATTATTATGGCTGGTGTCCGTGAAAAGACAGAAAGCAACGATTTCCCCAAATCCTTTGCAGGAACTCCTGCTGTTCTTATGACTGCCTGTCTGATGTCAATTGCCTTTTACGGCTTTAACGTGTTTGCTTAAACGGAGGTGCTGTTATGGATTTTAATGAAATAGCAATTGCAGTCGGTATTGTTTGTGCAATCAGCGTTATCATCGGATTGGTTCTCGGTGTTGCAGAAAAGGTTTTTCATGTTGAGGTTGATGAAAGGGAGGAGCAGGTAAGGGATGCTCTCCCGGGTTCAAACTGCGGCGGCTGCGGTTATGCAGGCTGTGACGCTTTGGCAAAGGCGATTGCAAAGGGTGATGCTCCTGTTTCAGCCTGCCCTGTCGGAGGAAAGCCCACAGCAGAAAAAATTGCCGAAATTATGGGTAAGGAGCTTGGTGAGCTTGAACGCAAGGTTGCATATGTAAAATGTGACGGTACCTGCGAAAAAAGACACGAGTCATATAATTATTTTGGTGTTGACAGCTGTGTTTACGCTGCAAAAATGCCGGGTTCAAGTCCTTATTCCTGCAGCTATGGCTGTCTTGGATTTGGCTCTTGTGCAAAGGTTTGCCCTGTCAGAGCAATCAGAATTATTGATAAAAAGGCGGTTGTTGACGAGAGCCTTTGCATCGCCTGTGGCAGATGTGTTAAAATCTGCCCTCATAATCTGATTGAGTTTGTTCCTGCAAACAGCACATATCGTGTGCAGTGCTCATCACTTGCAAGGGGCAAGGATGTTACTGCAGCATGTACAGCAGGCTGTATCGGTTGCGGAATCTGTGCTAAAAATTGTCCCAGTGATGCTATTATATTTGAAAATAATATTGCACGCATTGACTATGACAAGTGCACAAAGTGCGGTGCTTGTGAGGAAAAGTGCCCCAGAAATATAATAAAAATATATTAATCAATAGCAAACATGATAAAAAAGTAACATTTATTGTCTAATATCAACAATATTTTGATAAAATATTGACAATCTCCTATTTTTAAGATATTATAAAGGTATCAAAATATAAGGAGAAAAGACTTATGACAAAAATGAAAAAAATTCTTGCTGTCGGTCTTGCATCAATTCTTGCGGTTTCTTTCGCTGCTTGCAGCAAAACCACTAATGATGACAACACAACTGATGGCGGAAGCAAAGCAGACACTGTTAAAACAGGTTTAGCTGTTATCAGTGAAATCAAGGCAGATGAATACAATCCTTCAGACACTGCTCTTGAAATTGATTCTGTTGCAGCAGCAGTTACTGTTGATGCTGACGGAAAAATCGTAGATGTTAAAATTGATGAAGCACAGACAAAGCCTGACCTTACAAAGGATAATGGTGATGTTTCTGACCTCAGAACAAAGCTCGCTAAGAAGGAAGATTACAATATGAAAGCTGCTTCACCAATCCAGAAGGAATGGTATGAGCAGGTTGCTGCTTTCGAGGCTTGGGCAAAGGGCAAAACTGCTGATGAAGTTAAGGCTGGTGTTGATGCTGAGGGTAACCCAACAGACGCTGACTTAAAGGCAGGCTGCACTATCAAGGCTAACGGCTTTACAGAGGTTGTTGCAAAGGCTATGGCTTCTGCTACAGATATGGGTGCTAAGGCTACTGATACCTTAAGACTTTCTGTTACAACAGAGAAGTATTATGAGAGCAATGAAACAAACCTTCAGTATGATTCAAATTATGCTGCTGTTACTTTCGATGCAGAGGGTAAAATTACTTCTTGTCTGATTGATGCTTCACAGGCTAAGTGCTCAATTGCTGACGGCAAGTTCACCGTTGAGAAGGGTGCTTATCAGTCAAAGAAAGAGCTTAAAGAAAACTATAATATGAAGGCTATTTCTCCAATCCAGAAGGAATGGTATGAGCAGGCTGCTGCTTTTGAAACCTGGGCAAAGGGTAAGACCGCTGCTGAGATTAAAGCAGCTGTCGGCGAGGATGGCAAGCCAACAGATGCTGACTTAAAGGCAGGCTGTACAATTGTTGTCAGCTCTATCGTTGAAACTGTTGCTGCTGCAGCTACAGTATAAGTAAATATTTTTTAGGAGAGTCGAAAGACTCTCCTTTTTTTCGTTATGCAGTTTGTTATAAATATATAAAGAAAATATAAATTATTAAACGCGTGTTAAATAAAAGTAAAATTTTCTATTGTTTTCTCAGTTTGATAGTGATATAATAAATTGAAATTTTTTAACAAAGAGGGGTTTTCTTATGGCAAAAACTAAAGCCGCTGCAGCAGTTTCAACAGCTCCTGCAGAGAAAAAGTACATGAAGCCATCAGAGATTGTTACCTTCGGTATAGGTTTATTCGGTGTTGCCCTGCTTACAGGCTGGATGCCGGACTATACTATGACTTTCTTTGCAGACTTCGCATTCAAAGGACAGGGCTTTGATTCAGCTCAGCTTGCTACAATTGTATCATCCGTTTTTGGTGTTGCAGGTGTAGTTGGTGCTGTTTGCGAGCTTGTTATCGGTATGCTTGTTGACAGAACCAGAACAAAGCTCGGTAAGGTTAAGCCTTGGGTAGGCTTCGGTGCAATTCCGCTTGCAATTATTTCAATGCTTGTTTTTATTGCTCCGAACACAACATCATTCACGGTTGCTACAATCTGGATGTTTGTAATTTATGCACTTTACACCGCAATTTCCTGTGCGGTTGAGTCACCTTCAAACTGCTTTGGTGCGCTTTGCTCACCAAATCCGAAGGAAAGATCAAGTGCTATTTCAATCGCTTCCTTCCTTCGTTCTGTCGGTCAGAGCGGCGGTCAGGTTGTAATCATTGTTGTGCCTGCTATTATGAAGGCATTAATGGGTAATCAGCAGTACAAAAATGCTGAGGGTCAGGGTATTGACCTTATCATTTCAACTGCAGTTTGTGCCCTTGGTATGATGATTTTTGTAATGATTTTCTTTGCAAACAACAAAGAGCGTGTGCCTTATACAACTGAAAAGGTATCACTGATTGAATCAATCAAGCTTGTATTCACCAACAAAAACCTGCTTATGGTTTCACTTACCAAGCTTTTCGGCTTTGGTCGTGGTGTTTACGGTACAGTATCACTTTACATAGCTGTTTATCTTCTTGGTTCAAAGGGCTTAAAGCTTGCACTTATGCTTCCGATGGGTATCGGTACAGCCGTTGGTACTCTGCTTGTTAACTTTGTTCTTAAGAAGTTCTCTACTAAGAAAACATTTATTATTTTCTGTGTATACGGTGCTTCAGCAATGGCTCTGATGTATTTCTATTCAGTTGTTCTTGCAGGAGGTATTACAAATATTTCAGGTTCAAATTTCTTAATTGCCATGTTCCTTGTAATTAATTTCCTTTGTGGTATTCAGCACGGTAACACAAACGTTACACCTAATATTATGATTGCTGACTGTATTGATGAGATGGAATACAAAACAGGTAAGCGTCAGGAAGGTCTTGCTTATGCAGGCTATGGTCTGTTCTCTAAAATTGCGTCTGCAGGCACCAAGTGGCTTGCTCCCACACTTGTTTACACATGGAGTGGCTACCAGTTTTCAACAAGTGCCAACGTAGCATATGCAAGCCAAACTGACTCTGTACTGACAAAATTCCTCGCTATTTATACGATTATCCCTGCTATATTTGTAGTTCTTCAGTTCATACCTATACTCTTCTACGATATGGTCGGTGAGAAGAAGGAAAGAATTACCGCTGCACTTGCAGAAAGAAGAGCAGCTGCAGATACTGAAGCCACTGATGAAACAGAAGATGTTACCATCAGTGAGAATGCAGAGTAAGGGGGTAAGTGAAAATGGCTGAAACAAAAGAGAAAAAGGGCTTTAAGGCTGGTGCTTACTCAGTTATTGCCTGTGTAACGGTTGCTGTTGTTCTTGTTCTGATGACAATTTTTGCTTTCACAATAAGATACACTGCTTTTTCACCTGAAAAGGTTGCTCAGTTTTATACGGATACTGTTGTTCAGACAGGTGATGGTTATAATGCGTATAAAAACACACTGGTTTCAAAAAATCAGAAATATGGTGATTTTGTAATTAATGCGTATATGCTTCCCTATGTCAATGACGGCGACGATGTTAAGCAGGCTGATTTTGTCGGCACAGGTACAGATGAAGAGGCTGCTGCTATTGATGAGGTTTATAACACAATGTATGACTATTATGTTGAACTCCTCAGCACCTGCGGTCTTGATGATTATGATGAATTCTATAACAGCTATTTTGCTAAGCTCAGCGAGGTGAGAAAGGCTGTCTACGGCGATGATTATATGGACACTGAATTTATGTTCGGTGCTTTTGAATCAAATGTTGACCGTTACGGCAAGTCTTTAACCGGTACTGAAAAAAAGCTTGCACAGGATGAAAAGACTGTAATTCAGGAAGAATCAACAGGTGTTTATCAGGAGAAATTCGGTAAGGACTATAAATTCACCACAACAGTTAAAGAGTGCACCGAGCTTTCAGCTGATGATGCAAAGGCTTATGTTGAAGAGTATTCAGCAAGAATTAAGCCTGTAGCAGAGTCAGGTGCAGCAAAGGCTGACCGGTTTGGTCTTGTTGATGCTGATAAAAAAGACACAAAGAAGTCAGATATGACTGATGCTTTTGCAAAGCTTGACTGCTCAGAGGATATTGATTCTGTTGCCAAGGCAACTGTTGACGTAACTCTTGAGGATGGTACGGTTGTTGCAACACAGGAGCTTTATGTTGTTAAAATCGGCAATAGCTGGTATGTTGATGATACGAATATAGACATTTCAGCATTGTTCCTTGCATAATACAAAAAAATCAAACACCCAAAGCCGGACTTTGGGTGTTTATTTTTAAGCTGCAATGAAAAACAGGCACTCCGTTTGGAGTGCCTGTTGATATTTCAATTGTTATACGATTGCAGCATTGTACACATTGATTTGCTCAAAAGCTCTTTGTTTAAATTTGGAAGCATTTCAATAAGTAAATCAATCATTCCGCCCACTGCAAAGGTAATGTTTGCATATTCGTAATAATTGTTTTCCTTACTGAACCCATTATAATTCGCAATGTTTTCAACAAGATTTTGCTTGAGTATTTTAATTGACGGACCGCAGATTGTGCTTGCTTTGAATTTACAAAGATATTCTGCACTTTTTTCCACCTCATCAATTACTCTGTCTACAAATGCTTTTGGATTTCTGCCGATTTCATTGTAGTTGACAAGCTTTGATATATCAACAACGCCATTCATAATAATCTGGAAACAGCTTTCAAGACAATCCTCCATACTTTTATAATGCAAATAGAAGGTGCTTTTGTTAATATCTGCTCTTTTGCACAGCTCCAGCACGGTGATTTTACCTGCGTCCTTTTCAACCATTAAGTCAAGCATTGCATTAAAAACGGCTGCTTTTGTTCTTTTTATTCTTCTGTCCATAACTCTATGCTCTTTCCATATGATATCATATATAACAATTTTATCATAATAAAGAACACTTTTCAACAATATGCACAATATTCAGCGTTTGTTATAAAAAATGCAATAAGATTTTGTTGAATAGCCACAAACAAATATTATTTATAAATGATGAATATGAAAAAATAGTCAAATGAAAAAATAAATATTGTAAATTCAATTTTTGTATTGTATAATATATGGGAATATGATACTTACTTTTTAGGAGGATATATTATGAGCGATTGTAAATGCTGTAACGGTGACTGGCTTTCAGGCAAAACCGTTATTGTAACAGGTGCATCCGGCGGTATGGGTGCAGGAATTGCAGCAACCCTTATCAAAAAACACGGCTGTCAGGTAGTGGGTGTTGCAAGAAGTGAGTCTAAGATGCTTGCTTTCATTGAGGAGCTCGGACCCACATATGCAGAGCAGTTTTCTTATAAGCTTTTTGACGTTTCAGTTAAAGAAAACTGGGAGAATTTTGCTAAAGAATTAGAGGAGGAGGGCATTGTTCCTTCAGTTCTTATCAACAATGCAGGTATTCTTCCTAAGTTCAAGAGATTTGACAGATATTCATATGACGAGATTGAGAGAGCTATGAACATCAATTTCTATTCATGTGTTTATGGTGTTAAAACATTTTTACCTGTTCTTCTTCAGCAGGAAAATCCTGCAATCATCAACATTGACTCTTCAGCAGCATTAATGACTCTTGCAGGTACATCAATGTACAGTGCTTCAAAGGCTGCATTAAAGGGCTTCACTGAGGCGCTCAGAGTTGAGTTCAAGGGTAAGATGTATGTTGGCTTGGTTTGCCCTGGCTTTACCAAGACAGACATTTTCCGTGATCAGAAGAATGACGGCGGTAAGGGTCAGAAGGTTATGGATATGATTTCAACTGACTGTGACCTTATGGTTAAGATGATTATGTTTGGTATTGAGCATAAGCGTCCGATGATGGTTCACGGACTTGACGCTCACGCAATGTCCATATTCAACAGAATGCTCCCTGTTAAGGGCAGCGAGCTGTTCTCACTTGTTATGAAGGTTGCGGATATTGACCTTTTCAATGATGTATTTAAAGACTGATTTCAGTTTATAAGCAGGGACGAGGATGTCTTCTTAAGGGCATTTTCGCCCTTTTGCTTTAAAAGTTATTTTGAGGGAGAGCGTTATGGCACAGGATATAACTAAGCAAAAACATATGAATTTTAAGGAAATTGCAGCTTACTCACTGGGACTTTTCGGTTTTCAGGCAATCGTAGGCTTGCTTAATTCCTATCAGGCAGAATTTGATTCATCAATTCTCGGTGCTGATATTGCCATAGTGGGTATTTTGATTTTAATTGCCAAGATTGTATCGGCAGTGTTTGACCCGATTGTGGGTAATATGATTGACCGTTCAAAAAGCAAAAACGGCAAGTTCAAATCCATGATTATGTATTCATTGGCACCGCTGCTTATTATGACGGCGATTGTGTTCTTAAAGGTTCCGTTTACAGGTGTGGGTCTGTATGTATGGATTTTTGTTACATATCTTATCTGGTCACTTGCAATGACCTTGGGCGATGTTCCGTCACAGGGTATTGCATCCGTGCTTACGCCGAACCCGACAGAAAGAACAAACGTAGTTTCCATTTCAAACACATTCAAGCAGGTTGGTTTTTCTGCCTGCGTAGTCATTGTTCCGATTGTATGCTTAATCATTCCTAATGGTTCAAAGGTATTTGTTGCCAGCGGTGAAACAGATACACCGATGATTTCAAGCGAGTATTTCTTTACTGCACTGTTAACCGCAGTGCTCGGCTGTGTATTGTTTGCGCTTATTCCTATGCTCAACAAGGAGCGTGTTGCCTATGTTGCAACTGAAAAAACAACCTTTAAGGATATGGTTGGTGCACTTAAAAACAATAAGCCGTTTATGCTTGTTATTGTTTCCTATTTCCTTGGCTTCGGCAGACAGATGGCTATGGGTATTCAGGTTCAGGCAGCAAATGTTATTCTCGGCTCACAGAATCTTGTTGCAGTTCTCGGTATTGTAACGGCAGTCGGCTCAATGATAAGTATGGCTCTCTGCCCTGTTCTGATTAAGAAAATGGGCGAGAAAAAGACATATATTCTGCTTTCTGTTTACGGCTTTGTTGTATCCGTATTGTCATTTATTGTAGGTCATTTCTATTTCATAAGCCCTGAAAATAAGGTGCTTATGGTACTGTTCTATCTGTCACTGTTCCTTATCGGTTTGCAGTTCGGTGCAGTAACACTTATGCCAATGATTATGACTGCTGACTGTGTTGACTATTATGAGTATGAAACAGGCAAGAGAATGGAGGGTGCTGCTTATTCAATCCTTACCTTAACAATCAAGGTTTGTCTTGCACTCGGTACAGCTCTCGGTCTTGTATTTATTCAGGTATCAGGCTATTCAGATACAGTAACTCAGATTGCAAACGGCACAGCAACAGGCTTTGACCTTGGTACAAAGGATTTGGTATTCTTTGCTTATACAGTTGTTCCCGGTATTCTTGCACTGCTTTCTGTTTTCCCAATCTTCAAGTATGATGTTGTTGGCGAAAAGAAGGCAAAGATTGCTTCGGAGCTTGCAGCAAGAAGAAAGAATGCTGAATAATTTTATAAAAACAGATAATGAAACCCTCTTGATGTATACTCTGCATCAAGAGGGTTTTTCATTGGTTGTTCATAGAAAAAGTGAAAAACATCAATAATCACTATGTACTTTTTTGTCACGATATGGTATGATTAGTTTGCTGGTAAAGATTAGTGTTGAAAGGAAGTGTCTTGGTGATGATAGGTGACGGAAACAGGCGTTTACGTATGGTTTTCAGACTTATTGCACCGCTGATGATGCTTCTTGTTTTTTTGCCTGCTTTTTCCGCTTATGCACTTGACAGTAATTATGTTATCAGTGAATATAATGGCTGGATTGATATTGATGAGCGTATTGATTTTCAGCAGAAAGAAACAGGCTTTGACGGTTTTTTAAAATGGATTGTTGATGAGGAAAATGGTTGCTTTTATATGTATTTATCCTTTTATGATGTCGGGCTTGAAGGATACGATGACGATAACACAGTAATAAGCTTTGATGTCTGGAACGATATCAACAGCTATCATTTTTCTGTTAACAGGAACGGATATGTCAATACGGGTGCAAATGAACAGAAAAATATCAGGCTTACCTATAATTTTGACAACTGCTCAGTCAGTCGCTGCGGCGGTGAGATACTGATTGGTTTTGAACTGCTTAATGATACTGACAGAACATTGTATAATCATATAAGCTGTGAGTATGCAGGCGGAAGAAATAAAACTGCAATACTGTTTTCTGATTATGGACTTGATATGTATGTTGAGCCTACTGTCAAAATGAGCGCTTCAAAGGCTTTAAAGCCGAATAAATCCGATAAAGAAAAAACGACGGATTCACGCATAAACGGCAGTACTGAAAATGATGCTTCGGATAAAGAGCCATCGACAAAATATACACCGACAGGCACACTGAGCAGAAATGCAAAAAAAGAGCAGTCCTCAAAATTTAGTGCAGATAAAATATATTCATCAGGAAATGCTGCTGATAATCATACGGAAGAAAAAACGGTTTTGAATGAGGCAGGGAATACAGTCGGTACGTATAGGAGATCCAAAACGGCTGTAATCATTTTATCGGTTGCAGGAGTTATGATAGCCGGCGGTGTTGCGCTTGTGATTGCAGGCACAGTGATAAAAAATAAAAAGAGTGATTCCTCAACTGCCGATAGTGAAAAGGAATAATAAGCCTTGCATAATGCAGGGCTTCAGCGTGTAGAAAAAAGAAAGATTACAAGTTCTACACGCTGCCAGACGTTGAGAAATGGAGCTGAATTTCGTTTTTTGCGAGTGGGAGCTGTACGAGGGTACTGCCCCCGAGCAAAAGGCGAAAAACGCACAAAAGCCTTGCAATTGTTCAAATTGCAAGGCTTTTAAATTGTTTTGGCGGCAGAAGCAAGCCTCTGTTCTACAATTATATGAAGCAGTAAATTTTTTGTTAATTAATTTTAGTGCGTGGTTCAGTCCACTTTATCGACGTCTGAAGCCTTGCATAATGCAGGGCTTTTATTGTGCTGTTTTCTATTGACTTTAATTGAATAATATTATAAAATTATATTAGCTATCCAAAGGAGGATATGAATATGAAAATTACGAAAAAGATTTTAGCAGTTATGCTTTCGGCAATGCTCATTGTTCTTTGCTTTGCAGGCTGTTCTCAAAGCGGACCTGCTGAGGAAATTACAGCTAAAACAATGCTTATCGCTTACACAGAGGATAATGCACCTTTTGTTTATGAGGAAAACGGCGAGGTCAAGGGCTTTGATGTTGAGCTGTTTGAAACCATTTTTAAAGATGTAAAAAATGAATTTAAGAATTACAAATTTGTGAAGGTTGACAAGGATTACAAAATCGGTGAAGATGTTTATTGCGTTGATGATAACGGCGAAAATTGTATTGCTTATGTTATGATTGGCGGCGTGCAGAAGAATGTCGGCTCTGTTAACGAAAATTACACATTCAGCGAGGATGTTATCAATGACAGAATCATAACAATAACTACAGATAAAAGCGGTGTAACAAGCTACGCATCACTTGAGGACAAAACCGTTGGTGTTGTGACAGGCGTTGCAAAGACTGCTCTTGATAAGCACACAGCAATTAAGAATAACTGCAAGGCTGTTCAGGAGTATAAGGCTGAGGATATTGCCGCAGCACTTGCAGACCTTGACGCAGGTAAAATCAATGCACTTGTTGTTGATGAATTTCTTTATTATTCTGCAGAAAAAGCTGCCGAGTATAAAATTCTTGATGGTGAGCTTGATAATATCAGTTATGCTTATCTGTTCAAAAAGTGGGATTGGTACAATGACGCAATCAATGAGGCAATTTATGAGCTGAAGAGCCCTGAATATAATGATGCTGATGAATTTGCTCCGATTGTTGAAAAATATTTCGGCTATAATGCATCAAGTTTTGAATACAATCCTCCTGAGAAGAAATAAGATATAATATAGAAAAAGTTAAATTACAAATTCTACACGCTGGC
>DKYL01000077.1 GCA_002493325.1 Ruminococcaceae bacterium UBA7101 | reverse complement strand
GGTTGATTTTAAAGAGTTAATGTACTATAATTTTAGTAAAGAATTTGTTGGTAGAGAGGTGAATTTAATGACAAAAAAAATCAGAGCAATAACCATCAGCTCTGTAATATTAATCATCATCTGTGCCTGCTGTGCATTGGCTGTTGTTAACGGAAAAAGTATTGATGCTGTCGAAAGTGCCAATATGGAGGCAAATACCGCAGATTCAATCACTGTTAAATGGAAAAAGGTCAAGAATGCTGAGGGATATAGAATTTATCTTAAAAACAATGATACTGATGAGTATAAGCTTTTCAGGGAAATTGAGGGAGAAGATACATTATCATATGAATTTGACGAGCTTGTCGGCGGAACGGTTTATAATATTGAGGTGACTGCCTTCAAGCATTTTAACAAAAAGGTTTATGAAAGTGAAAAAGCACAGTCATTAACAATATATACTTTACCTAATAAACCTAAGCAGACTGCGGCTTCGCCAAAAGAGGGGATTTTATCCGTAAAATGGGAGGAGGTAAAAAATGCGTCAGGCTATGAGCTGGAATATGCAAAGGATAATGCGTTTAAGGATAAGTCAACAGAAAATATGGAAGACGGTAAAAAGACCTCCTTCAAGCTCGAAAAACTGACACCAAAGGACGTTTATTATACACATCTCAGAGCATATATTGAAATTGACGGAAATAAAGTGTATGGTGAATGGAGTGATGTCTGCGAAACCAAAATTAAAGAAAAATTTGTAATGGGCGCAGATATTGACCCTAAAAAGCCTATTGTAGCCCTCTCTTTTGATGACGGTCCGGGTTATCCGTATGACGGCAAAGCTTCAACAACTTCGCAGATCCTTGATGTTCTGGAGGAATACGGGGCAAGGGCAACCTTCTTTATGTGCGGCTCACGAGTTGATAATTCAAATGTGGATTGTCTTAAAAGGGAAATTGAGCTTGGCTGTGAGCTTGGGAATCATACCTTTGATCATAAGCATTACGGAAAGCAGGTTACGAAATCAGACATAAGCAAATGCAGTGAATGGATAAAGGAAAAAAGCGGAAAAGCGCCCACAATTTACAGATGTCCCGGCGGTATGATTACACCCGTTATGAAGGAACAGTGTAAAAAAGAGGGAATGCCGATTGCTTACTGGTCTGTTGATACAGAGGACTGGAAATCAAAAAATCCCGACAAGATTTATGATATAGTCAATAAGCAGGTCTATGACGGTGCAATAATCCTTATGCACGATATTTACCCCACCACTGTTGAGGCTGTTAAGAAAATCGTTCCTAAGCTCATTGAGGACGGTTATCAGATTGTTGGTGTAACTGAAATGCTTGCGGTTAAGAACGGCGAAATGCCTACACCGGGCGAGCAGTATGTTGATTATAAAACAATAAATAACAATACCTGATAATTTAATAAAAAACAAGACCTGCGAACATTGATATGTTCGCAGGTCTTTCTCTATATGTATAATTTATAATACTGCTTTTAAAAATTGCTGCAGTCTTGCATCCTTTGGTGCAGTAAACAGCTCTTCAGGAGGTGCTTCCTCAACAATATAACCGCCGTCCATAAACAGAACCTTGTCGGCAACCTCACGGGCAAATCCCATTTCGTGTGTAACAACAACCATTGTCATACCCTCTTTTGCAAGGTCCTTCATAACCTGAAGAACTTCGCCTACCATTTCAGGGTCAAGGGCTGAGGTAGGCTCGTCAAAAAGCATAACCTTTGGATTCATAGCCAAGGAGCGCACGATTGCTGCTCTCTGCTTCTGACCGCCTGACAGCTGTGAGGGGTAAGCGTCAGCCTTGTCGGCAAGACCTACACGCTCCAGAAGTTCCATTGCCTTTTTCTTTGCCTCATCCTTGCTCATTATTTTCAAATTAATGGGAGCAAGGGTGATGTTTTCAAGAATAGTTTTATTATTGAATAAATTAAAATGCTGAAAAACCATTCCCATATGCTGTCTTACTTTATTGATATCGCATTTTTTGTCCGTAATGCATTCTCCGTCAAAATAGACCTCACCGCCTGTGGGTGTTTCAAGCAGATTAAGACACCTTAAAAATGTGCTTTTTCCTGAGCCTGACGGTCCGATAACTACGATTTTTTCGCCCTGCTTAATCTCGTAATTAATTCCTTTTAATACGTGATTATCACCGAAGCTTTTTTCTAAATTACATACCTTTATCACTTTTCCTCAGGCTCCTTTCCATAATCTTAACAAATATTGAAATGATTACAACAAGCACAATGTAAATCAAAGCCATTACAATGTAAGGCACCATAAATTCGTAGCTGTTTGATCCTATGCGGTTAAATGCTACATAAAGGTCTGTTGCACCTACAAAGCTTACAACCGAGGTTTCCTTAATCAGTGAAATAAATTCGTTGCCAAGTGTTGGCAGAATGTTTTTTACTGCCTGCGGAATTATAATTTTCATCATCGTGGTTGAATAGCTTAAGCCGACAGCACGTCCGCCCTCCATCTGACCGGGGTCAACGGAAAGAATACCTGCTCTCATAATTTCCGATATGTAAGCACCTGAGTTCATTCCGAATACTGCAACTGCAACTGCTACGGAATTAAGGTGCAGTGACATCAGCGGTATAAGTACATAATAGAATACAAGAAGCTGAACAACAATAGGTGTTCCTCTGAACAGGCTTACATATAAGCCTGCAATTTTATCAAGAATTTTTACAATGATGTTATTTTTAGGAAGCACTCGTATTGTGGCAAGGATTGTACCGATAACGATACCGATAATCAAACCCAGCACTGCAATGATACAAGTGTTTTTAAGACCTAACAGTACAGTGTTATAAGCACCGTGATTTATAAAAAAATCGTAAAATACTTCTATCTTTTTACCAAAATTCATAACTAAATTCCTTATAAAAAATACCTCACCCGATTTTAGGTGAGGTATTATATTGTTGCTTATTAAGCTACTGAGTTGATAGCAGTTGTGATAGCTGAAGCAGGAGCAGCGTCAATGATTACATATTTAACACCGCCGTTGATTAAATCCTGAACAGCGAGTGAGCCGTTGTCATAACCAACGAATGTTGCAGGGAGCTTTTCAAAACCGAAATCCTCTGAGCCCTCAACATAGTACTGACCTGTTGTGCCGTTCTGACCACCGATTTTTGCTGATGCATCAAGCGTGTTGAGAATCTTATCTACATCTGCCTTTGTCTGGCAGGCATCAAATGTTGTGTCGTCACCCTTAACAACAATTCTCTGTGATGCTTTATAGTATGAATTTGTGAAGTTAACCTGAGCAGCTCTGTCATCTGTTACAGTAAGACCTGCAGCAGCGATATCAGCCTTGCCCTGCTGAACAGAAAGAACAACAGCCTCAAATTTCATATCCTTGATAACAAGCTCTTTGCCAAGTGAATCTGCAAGTGCTTTAACAACTTCCATATCAATGCCGTAGAACTGGTCGCCCTTTTTGTACTCAAAAGGCTCAAATTCAGCATTTGTTGCAACAACAAGCTGATCCTTTGACGGATCCTCAACTGCTGATGTAACACCGACAGGCTCGCCGTCACCAAAGTAGTGAGTACAGATTTCATCAAAAGTTCCATCCTTAAGAATTTTGTCAATAAACTCGTTTGCTTTTGCAAGTAAATCAGCATCATCCTTGTTAACACCTAAAGCATAAACCTCGTCTGAAAGGTCAATGTCGATAACCTTAACCTTTTCAGCAGCAGGTGCTTCCGGCTTTTTTTCTTCCTTTGAACAGCCTGCAAAAACTGCGGCAGCTATTAAAGCAGCAAGAACAACAGCTAAAACTTTTTTTGCCATTTTCATTTTTTCTTCCTCCGTTTTATGTATTTAACAATAAATAAGACAAGGGCAGGAATACCCTTGTCCTTTGATTTAATTTAGCATAATTATTTTGTAAAGTCAATAAATATACAACAAATTGTTGCATATTTATACCTAAAATGTATAATTAATCGGCGTTTGCAAGCCATTCATATTCGGGAACATAAATTCTTGTTTTATCCCAAGGGTCACCGTCAATGTGGCGGATAAGCCATACATAATACATTTCATAGCCCGGTGCAGTTACCTGCTGATGTGCGTTGCCGCCGCGGATGCAAAGGCAGGTGCCGTTCTCTGTTTTATAAGGTGTATCACCTTCAAAGCCTGCACCGAAGCCTTCCGGATGGTCAAACTGGTAATAATACACCTCGGGCTGCGGATGATGGTGAGGGGGATAGCTTGACCAGCGACCGGGCTGATTGAATACCTCGCCCATAACCATATTTGAATAGGGGGCATTGTCAAGGTCAAACATAGTCGATACAATTCTGTGACCTGTGCCGTTCCACTGACCCTTGCCGAACTCCTGATAAAGACAATTATCGGGGTTATAGAATACAGGCTCCCAGTTCTTGTCATTGTCTGTCATCTGCACAAGCACCTCACTGTCGCAGGCAGCAGTGATTACTGCTTTTGTGCCTTTACAGAAATGGACAGCATAAGGTGTTTTTTCAAAAGGATTTTCTCTTTTGCAGTCCTCGTTAATGCTGTCTGCTACAGTAAAGTTAACCTTGCCTGAAAGCAGAAGGACAGCACATTCATTTTTTTCTTCTAAAATTTCAAGTGCTTCGCCTGCTTTAAGCTTTTTAACGTAAATGTCCATTAACATATCACTGTTAACACCATTCATTTCACAAAGCACTTTTTTTCCGTTTTCATCATAGCCGGGTTTGAATAACATTCCTGCCACTCTCCTTATTTTGAAATTTTCTTGATGTCTTTATTTTCACCCATAACAATAATATGCTGAGCCTTTGAAAAAATATAATCAGGCGAGTTGATTGCAACAACCCTGTCGCCGTCCTTATAGGCAATGACAGTAATGTTATGGATTTTTCTTACATTAATGTTTGCCAGTGACTTTCCAATCCATTTATCAGGGGGGACAATTTCATAAATTCCCGTATCGTCACTGAGTCTGAAATAATCAAATATTGATGTGTCATTATATTCAACTGCCATTCTGTAAGCACTGTCCCTTTCGGGATAAATGACCTCATCAGCACCGTTTTGCAGAAGGAATTTTTCGTGAATAAGCGATGATGCTTTTCCGATTACATAGCCTGCACCAAGCTCTTTCAGATAGCTTGTAACAACAAGGCTGTCCTGAAAATCACCAATGCATACAAAAATATAATCATAGTCCTTAACATTCAGTGCTTCAAGATTATTTTTTAATGTGAAATCACCGATTTCTGCTTCTGTAACCTTGTCGGCATAGGCGTCAATAAGTGCTTCGTCCTTGTCAACAAGCATTACGTCGTTGCCCATATCACAAAGGTATTCTGCTATGTGGTGACCGAATTTTCCTGCGCCGATTACTAAAATTGATTTCATACTGTTTTTTGTATCTCCTAACCGATCATTATGTTGCCTGTCGGCTTTTTAGTTGTTGTTTTTTTGTTTGAGAAAATGATTGAAAATGCAAATACAAGTGATGTAATTCTTCCGATATACATAAGCATTGCAATCACAATTTTCGGCAGTGTGTCAAGCATAGGTGTTATTCCCGTTGTCATACCAACAGTGCCGATGGCTGATATACATTCAAAAAGTATATGCGAATAGCCGAAATTCGGCTGACATATGTTTATAATTATGGTTGAAACAAAGATTGCTGAAAAGTTGATGGCGGTTATGGCTGCGGCTTTTCTGACAGCATCAAAGGTGATTCGTCTGCCGAAAACCTCAATATCTCTTTTGTTTCTCAGTGTTGATACAGCACATAACAGAAGTATTGCTGCTGTTATTGTTTTTACACCGCCTGCGGTAGAGCCTGATGAGCCGCCTATAAACATAAGCGCATAGGTCAGCATGATTGAAGCACCGCTCATTTCACCTGTGGCAATACTGTTAAAACCCGCTGTTCTCGGTGTAACACTGCAGAAAAATGCGTTAAGAAGCTTTTGCCATACAGGCATATTCGACAGGGTTTTGTTCCATTCAAGAATTAAAAACAAAACCGTACCTAAAATAAGCAATGCTGTTGTAGTGACAATAGTAAGCTTTGTGTGCAGAGCGTATCTTTTAAATCTTGCTTTTCTTCTGTAAATATCGTCCCATACAATAAAGCCGATACCGCCGACGATAATCAAGGCGGATATAGTGAGAATGATAACGGGATTATTGTTAACGGTTATAAGGGATGAGCCTGCCTCAATTCTGCCGAGAACATCAAAGCCTGCATTACAGAAGGCTGATACAGATAGAAATACCGATGTGAATAAGCCGTTTTTAAAGCCCATTTTCGGGATGAACTGTGTTGATAGAATGATTGCTCCCAGCAGCTCAAACATTATTGTGCCTGTTAAAACCGTATTGACAAGTGACTTCATATCACCTTTGTAAATTGTTCCCACACTTTCACGAAGCAGCAGCTTTTCTCTCAGACTTACACGCTTTTTTACAAACCTTGACAGCATCGTCATAATTGTTATAAATCCAAGACCTCCAATCTGTATCAGGCAGAGTATAACAATCTGACCGAACAGTGTCCACTTGCTGAAGGTGTCATATACAATAAGTCCTGTTACACAGCTTGCTGAGGTTGCAGTGAACAGTGCGTCAAGGAATGTGACTTCGCCGCTTTTAATGGAAATCGGCAGTGAAAGCAAAGCAGTGCCAATCAGTATCAGCAGAATAAAACTCATTGCCACCAGCTTTGGATAGGATGAATAATAATTTCTGTCTTTTTTTCTTTTTGTAGTTTTATCGTTGTTGCCCAAGGCAAAGCCTCCGCTTTTAATTGTTTTTTGAAGGATGATAATTCGGAACGATGTTCATAAGCTTTTCTCTTACATTGCTTTCATCAATATCCTTCAGATTCTGAAGCATCGTTTTAAATTCATCATAATCAATAACCATTGGCTGGTTAACAAATATTTTTTTGTTGGCAGTTTTCTGTCTTGTTTTCATTTCTTCATCCAGTGAAAGCTCCTCATAAAGCTTTTCGCCGGGGCGAAGACCGACAATTTTTATTCCTATTTCTTCAACTGTATGGTTTGAAAGCTTGATAAGATTTTCAGCCAAATCCATAATTTTTACAGGCTCACCCATATCAAGAACAAATACCTCACCGCCTTTGGCAAGTCCGCCTGCCTGGCAAACAAGCTGAGCAGCCTCAGGGATTGTCATAAAGTAGCGTGTAATGTCAGGATGCGTAACGCAAACAGGACCTCCTGCCTCAATCTGTTTTTCAAAAATCGGAATAACAGAGCCGTGAGAGCCAAGCACATTGCCGAAACGGACAGCAGCATACATTGTGTTGCTGCTCACCTCATTCATATACTGAATAATCATTTCGGTAATCCTCTTGGTGCAGCCCATAACATTTGTTGGGTTAACTGCCTTGTCTGTTGAAAGTATAACCATTTTCGGAACTTTGTATTTATCGGCTGCCACAGCAACATTATATGTTCCGAACACATTGTTTTTAACTGCTTCACAAGGGCTGTCTTCCATTAAAGGAACATGCTTGTGGGCAGCAGCGTGGAATACGACATCCGGATGAAATTCTTCAAATATTTCATCAAGTCTTTTCGTATCACGGATAGAGCCGATTCTGACCTGAATGTTTATTTTTGTGCCGTATTTATCCTTTAAATCATTTGCAAGCTCAAATGCACAGTTTTCGTAAATATCAAAAATGATGATTGTTTTTGGATTATATCTTGCACACTGGTTGCATATTTCTGCACCGATTGAGCCACCGCCGCCTGTTACAAGAATAGTAGTATCAATCAGATATTTGCAGACAACCGTATCAAGCTTGATTTCATCACGCTCAAGAAGGTCGCTGATTTCAATTTTTCTGAGATCGTTGACGGAACTTCCGTTTTCAATAATTTCAGCCATTGACGGTGTGGTTTTAACAATTTTATTTGTTGATGCGGCTATTTTCATTATCTCATTCAATCTTTGCTTTGGTGCGGACGGAATGCAGATAATGATTTCATCAACATCATATTCTTCTGCAATTTCAGGTATTTCATCTATATTTCCTGCAATTTTAATTCCGTTGATTCTTTTTCCTCTTTTGGCTGGGTTATCATCAACGGCAACAACAGGTATGTATTTGTCAATAAGCTTTTCTTTAATGTTGCCGATTACAGTGTTGCTCATATATCCCGCTCCGACAATCATAACTCTTTTAAGATTACGCTGTTTATTTTTTGGCATTTCCATATTAATCTGACTTTTTAATTCACGCTTTATCAGCAGATAGCCGATTCTCGGCAGACCAAAAACAAATGTTACAAGCACAAAATTAATAAAATAGGCATAAAAAGGCAGAATAGTGTAATTCAGAATCATATGGAATATGATTTTATCAACAAGATAAAGCAGGGTTGTATTAATAGCTGCAGCCAGCAGACAAAGTCCTACTTCACGTGTGCCGGCAAAAGTCCATACACTTTTATAAAGTCTGAGCAGATAGTTTACAATAAGCACAAAACCAATTGTGATAATTAAATGGTAAGCATTGAAAAGAATACTACTGTATGGTGTGCTGCTTATTTCCCCTCCGTTAACAATATAACATATAGCAGCATTGGCAAAGGCAAACAGTGTTACATCAATAATAGCCAGAAGCCATTTTTTTATAATTCCTTCAATTTTTTTTCGTTTTAAATTTGAATCCTTTTCCATTTCACTTTCCCCTCAATAAATTTATTTTTTTCTTGCTTTTCTAAGTATCTTTATTATTAAAACTGTCGCAAAAACAGCTATGATAATTGAAATTATAATTATGCAAAGCGGTCTGTTATTCAGTAAAAAGTTAATATTAATGCCTGCTTTGGTAAAAAGACCTTCGGCATTCGGGACTGTGGAATTATCCTCCTGCGAACTGTAACTGTCTGATGTGGTTTCAGGTGAAAGGGCTGTAACCTCGCCGACAGCATTGCCAACTGTTACGCTGCACTGACTGTAAATATCATTATTGGCACAAACCACTACTGTTGCATTGCCTGTACCGACAGCAGTGATATCACCATTTGCTTTGACATCAATAATACCCTCTTCGTCACAGAAATACTCAACAACTGCTCTCGAGTTCTTGGGTTCAATCGAATAATCAAGCTGAACCGTGTCGCCGATTTTTAATTCATAGCTTTCGTTTGTAAGACTCAGCTTTTCAGCCTTTATAATTTCTGTTGTTTTTTTGGTAGTGGTCACGGTTGTCTTTTTTGTTGCAGTGGTTGTTTGTTTTTTTGTTTCGGCTTTTTCAGAGGTGGTTTTCGGTGCAGTGGTCTTTTTAACAGTGATTTTGTTGCTGCTGCCATTTGATACTCTTGAAAATTCAGGAGAGGCATAACCCATAATTGCACTGATATTGTTATAGGGCTTTGAGCCGCTTGCGGTATATTCTCTTGCTTTGACCTGCCCGGAGCAATTGCCCTCAACGGTATATACAGTGCTGCCGGATATGTAATCCACAATTCCGACGTGCTGGGATGAGCCGTTTCCGCTCCAGTCAAAAAACACAAGATCACCTGCTTTAGGTGTGTAGCCGTCACCGCGTTTGTGATACCTGCCTTTGTTTTCGTACCAGCTTATCATACTGTTGCAGTTTCCGCCTGAGGGAATAACAGTTCCGTAAAGGCTTGTCCCGAGGCTTTGGTCAGTCCGGCTGTAGCACCAGAGCACAAAGGTTGTGCACCAGCCGCCCTGATAGCCATACCATTCGCCGTATTTTGAATAGGTTGAGGTGCCTGTATATCCGACCTCGGCGGAGGCTATGGAAACTATTTTATTTCTTATTTCTACCTCATTGGCAGCCTCTGCCGTTACAGGCGAAAACAGCGGTGTCATAAGAACGATTACCGCCATAATGATTGAAAGCGTTTTGAATTTCACCATATTCCTCCTCATATGAGCAGAAGACATAATCATCTATTATTAATTATACAAATTACATCAAAAAAGTCAATTATTTTTATATTATAATATATTATT
>DKYL01000033.1:1859-18698 GCA_002493325.1 Ruminococcaceae bacterium UBA7101 | reverse complement strand
GGCAGGAAGCAGAAGAAAAAAGACGTGACAGTATCATCAATGTTGCATTTATAGCTATGGTGCTCGGACTTGTGTACTTTTTCGTAAAGTACCTTTTTGGTATTACAGCACCCTTTCTTTTATCATTTTTCTTTGCAGTCTGCCTTCAAAGACCGCTGAGAAAGCTTGATAAAAAAACCAATAACAAAATGCACACCTTCTGGTCCATGTTTCTGGTAATCCTCGTACTGGCAGTGATTATCGGTCCTGTGGTATTAATTCTTTCACTGATAGGCAAAGAAATCGTTGAATTTGTTTCTTTTCTGGGTGAACAGCTTAACGACTTGCCAAACTTTCTGGCAACACTGCAGAATGAAATCATTTCTCTGCTGAAATTCCTGCCTGACGGAATCTACACCTCTGTTTCAGACAGCATAAATGTCTTTTTCAGCAATCTTATAAATGACTTTGATTTGTCAAAATTAAACATTGACGTCAAATCCA
The DNA here is from genome assembly GCA_002493325.1 of Ruminococcaceae bacterium UBA7101. GTDB lineage: Bacteria > Bacillota > Clostridia > Oscillospirales > Acutalibacteraceae > Eubacterium_R. The sequence continues at coordinate 18,215 of DKYL01000033.1, read as the reverse complement.
TAACAAGCAGTTTATCAAGCGGAATTACAGGCGTTTACAGTGTTGTCAAAAATATTCCCTCTGCTATGCTCAGTCTTGTTATTGGTATAATTGCCTGGATATTCTTTACAAAGGATTATAATTATATAGTAGGCTTTATTAAATGTCAGTTTCCCGAAAGCAAAAAAAATCTGCTCAGCGAAACAAAACAGATTTTTTCAAAAACAATTTTGAAAATGCTTAAAGCCTACGGACTCATTATGTTTATCACCTTCTGTGAGCTTTTTCTGGGTCTGACAATCCTTAACCTGATTGGTGTAATGGACAATGGATATGTTTTTATGATAGCAATAGCTATTGCCGTATTTGACATTCTTCCTGTTGCGGGCTCAGGCGGTATTTTAATTCCGTGGGCAGTGGTCAGTGTTATACTCGGCAGTTATCCGCAGGCAATAGGATTAATCATTATTTATGTTATAATCACTGTTATCAGGCAGTATATTGAGCCTAAGATTGTAGGAACCTCACTTGGTGTTCATCCGATAGTAACCCTTGCAGGGCTGTATTTCGGCTTGAAGCTGTTCGGCTTTATGGGTATGTTTATTGTACCGCTTACCGTTATGACACTTAAAGCCTTTAACGATGCAGGACGAATCCATCTTTACAAAATACCGGACAGAAACTGATAATAAAAATAAAGCACCATGCGGTGCTTTATTTTTTTGCTCTAACAAGCTTAATTATTCTTTTTTCACAGCCTCCGCAAAATCAGTGTATATACTTTTTCACTCTCTCAAGGAAGTCAAGTTTTTTACCGTCTGTGCTCTGATTATGGTAACACAGCCAGCATTCTTCATCCTATTTTTGAAGTTCTGTAAAGACGGCTTTTGCCCATCAACTTCTAAAATAAGATCACCTTTGCGTACCCCCAACTTATAAAGCCTGCCAAACGGAGATATTCTTTCAACGAATATACCACTGTAATCAGGTGCTGCACAAGCCGTTCATATACTGTCATCCACTGTGGATATTGTATAGAATAACGAAACAATTTTTTTGGCATTATGTGCTTTCAAATTCAAATCAATTATTGGCGGTTCAACACCGTTTTTTCCATATGTTTTTGAAAGTGGTTTCACATCAGGCAAGGTATATTCACCCGATAAAAGATTTTCTTTTGTCAGCGAAGTGACGCTTTTAAACCTAGAGGTATCCGCTCTTTTTTCAGATATATGATAATTATTCTGAAACAAAGTATTGCTGCCTTTATTTATCATAATCTTTTTTATGGCAATATTATTGCAAACTATATTGCTGCGAATCATATCATCATTTTTATAATAAGCACAATGATAATCAAGGGGAGCGTTAATGATTACATTGTTTTCAACTGTTCTTTGAAAGCCCTCACGCAGCTTAATGCTTACGCCGATACAAAGATTGTTTTTTATATCATATCCTGATGAACCATCATCCAAATCAATACCAAAGCTGCCGTTGCCTATCACGCGGTTTGAAACAATCTGATTTCTGTCAAGCATATCGGCAAAAGCGTATGGCTTTTTGGTTTTGCCGTATTTACCTGTTGTGTTAAATTTTTTTAATGACCAGAATCTATCTCTCCCCCAACTGTTGAATAAGCCATGGTCACCTGTTTCACGAACACAATCCCATAAATCATTATTAACAATTCTGTGTCCGCCAAAGGCATTTTCCGCAACATTAATTCCTGCTCTCGGTAAATGCCTGAACGTAGAATTTGAAACGGTTACTTTATGAGCAAGACTGATACACACACCAGCTGATTGCAAATCAGTAAGCCCCAGCCATTCAAAAAGGCAGTTATTAATAATAATATTTTTAGGGTACATACTGTTCCTTGCACCCGTTTTATCCGGTGACTCCATATAGCTGATATGATTATCATTTTCCCAGCTTGAGGTACAATATGTACTGCCTTTATCACCAAGTATCAGAACACCATTACTGAAACAATTCTGAAAATCACAATTGTCTATTCTGATATTTCCGCTGTCATTTCTAATAAGCACCGCATTATTACCAAGCTGATTAAAGCCGCAGCTTTCAAAAGATATATTGCTGCTGTTGCATATATTCACACAGGCACAATCATTATATGCCCAGTCACTTCTCAGGTAACGTGCCCATTTGCCTTTATACATACTATTGTCAGCTTTTCAAAATTAAGATTGGAAATGCTTATTTTGCAAGTGCTGTCGCTAATTTCCAATAACGTCTGATTTACAGCATATTCTATTTCAATGATACTCTTTGGTTTGGTTTCACTGTAAAAATAGAGCACCTCGTTCATACGGTCATAATAAAACTCATAGGGTGCGTCCAGCTCTTCAAAAACATTTTCTAAAATAACCTTGTTTTTACTCAGTTGATTTCCGCGATTATTGTTGCCTATCCATTCCTTAACACAACTGCCATCTGCCGCTTTGCGAATTTTATAAGCATTACCGCCCCATTCAAAGCTATGTAAGCCACGTAAAAATGCCCCGTCAGGATTTTTTGCCTGATTTAATCTGTGCTCAGCCTCAGACAATGAACAGTAAACCTGTGTTTTATTATCATAAACGATATTGGGATACCGTGCCATATGAAAGGCTTGTCCGTTTATCCACAGGCGTTCAATATCTTCCTTTTCTGCAAGTGCCAGCTTATAGATGTTACCTCTATGATTTTCACACTGCCTGCAAACTGTCCTTGTTCCTGAAAAGCAAGCATTTTCGCCACGAATATCAATGCTTATATTATGTTTATTATGGATATATAATGTACCGTTAAACTTTCCTTTTAAAGTTATATCAATATCTTCTTCACTTGTTTCAATATAGCGGTTGATTTCATCAACATTCTGATTTTCAAACAGCATACCTTCACATCCTTGCATTTTACTTTAATGTATCATATAACCATAAAAAAAGCATACTGAAAGACTGAAAAGCATATGTAAAAACAGGAAAAAACGAACGTGCACATAAAAGCGAAAAAATTAATGAATTTACACTTGACTTATCATTACAGTTTATGTATAATGATTTTTTGCTGTAAAGATTAATTGCTTTACAGAGATAAAGTTTTTTAATCAAATTCAGTAGTATGCACTGAAGACAAAACAGCGTAACGATAGAAAGATAAAAGTAGTGATAACAAATGGAAAATGAAGAAAAAATAGAACTGTTTGAAAATATACCGGTCAGAAAAGCGGTTATAAAACTGTCTGTTCCTACAGTTTTAAGCTCGCTTGTAATGGTTATTTATAATCTTGCCGATACTTATTTTGTAGGTATGCTGAATAATCCGATTGAAAATTCAGCAGTAACGCTTGCCGCACCGCTTTTGCTGGCATTTAATGCAGTAAATAATCTTTTTGGTGTGGGCAGTTCAAGTATGATGAGCCGTGCACTGGGCAGAAAAAATTTTGATACGGTTTACAGAAGCTCTGCTTTTGGCTTTTACTGTGCAGTAATCAGCGGAGCACTGTTTTCGCTGCTTTATACCCTACTGCATATACCGCTTTTAACTATTCTCGGTGCAGACAGTGAAACAGCGGCTGCCACACAGCAGTATCTTAAATGGACAGTCGGTTTCGGTGCAGTGCCTGCAATTTTAAATGTTGTGTTGGCTTATCTTGTACGTGCAGAAGGTGCTTCGCTTCACGCAAGTGTCGGCACAATGAGTGGCTGTATACTCAATATTATTCTTGACCCGTTTTTTGTTCTTCCGCAGTTTTTGGATATGGGTGCAGCAGGTGCGGGGCTTGCTACATTCATTTCAAACTGTTTTGCGTGCATATATTTCTTTATACTTCTTTTTGTAAAAAGAAAAAGCACATATGTGTGTATTAATCCCAAAATGTTCACTTTAAATAAGAAAATTGTGTCAGGTGTTTTTGCTGTCGGTATTCCTGCAGCAATACAGAATCTGCTTAATGTTACAGGAATAACCGTACTCAATAATTTCACTGCTGCGTTCGGCTCTTCTGCAGTTGCCGCAATGGGTATAGCACAGAAAATCAATATGATTCCAATGCAGGTAGCACTCGGTTTTTCACAGGGAATTATGCCGCTTATCAGTTATTCCTACGCAAGCAAAAATATAAAGAGAATGAAGAAAGCACTTGTATTTTCAAGCGAAATTTCCATTGGTTTTCTGCTTATGGCAACGATAGGCTTTTATATATTCTCAGGCGGGCTTATTTCAATGTTTATGCAAAATGAGGCTATCATTGCGTATGGCTCAAAATTCTTAAGAGGCATGTGCCTTTCTCTGCCGTTTTTATGTATGGATTTCATTGCAGTCGGCGTCTTTCAGGCGTGCGGAATGGGCAAGAAGTCGCTTATTTTTGCAATTATGCGAAAAATTGTGCTTGAAATCCCTGCATTGTTTCTGCTTAATTACATGTATCCCCTTTATGGTCTTGCGTATGCACAGACTGTGTCTGAAATTATACTTGCAGCTGCCGCCGTTATCACTCTCGTAAGTTTATTCAAAAAATTAAAGGCAGAATGTTCGGATGAGTCACTTTAATGGTGCAGATGTGAGGATTCTCCTCTTGCTATCGAAAACGCTCCTAAGAAATTTCGCCTGATGGCTCAATTTTTAAATCCCTCAATCACCATAAACAAGAAAAGCACCCTTTTGGGGTGCTTTTCTTGTTGGCGCAGATGTGGGGATTCTCCTCTTGCTATCGAAAGCTCCACTGGAGCTTTCTCCTGAATTTACCCAGCAGCAAAGCTGCTCGGCAAATTCAGAGCCACGTCTTCGAATCCCATATATTAAAAAAGCAAGCACCGAAGTGCTTGCTTTTTTAATGGCGCAGATGTGGGGATTCGAACCCCAGAGTACTCGTTGAAGCACTACACGATTTCCAATCGTGCTCCTTCGGCCAGCTCGGACACATCTGCATATTGCGTTTGTTATTATACATTACAAACGCATAAAATGCAAGTATTTTTTATTTTTAGTCAAGTACCTGATAGTAAGGCGAAAAGCGATTAAGCTTTTCCTCAAACTTATCCTTGGGCTGTTCTTTTGGAACTTCAACAGGATAGCAGCCCGTAAAGCAGCCGTCACAAAAGCCGCAGTCTGAATTTTCTGCAAGCTTTTTCGTTGCAGAAACAGAAAGATAGCCGAGGCTGTCTACGCCTATTTTCTTTGCAATTTCATCTACTGTATCAAATTTGCAGGCAATCAGATTTTCCTGTGAGTCAACATCTGTTCCAAAAAAGCACGGAAATTTAAACGGCGGTGCCGACACGCGCATATGCACCTCTTTTGCGCCTGCCTCACGGAGAAGTGCAACAATTCTTGCACAGGTTGTACCGCGAACAATCGAATCATCAATCATAATAACACGCTTGCCCTTTATATTTTCTTTTATAACATTAAGCTTAATTCTTACAGCATCCTCACGCTGATTCTGATTCGGCTGAATAAAGCTTCTGCCGATATATCTGTTTTTTACAAAGCCGATACCATAAGGGATTTTGCTTTCCTGTGCATAGCCCAGTGCTGCATCAAGTCCGCTGTCGGGAACACCGATAACTATATCTGCATCAACAGGGTGCTCCTGTGCAAGGAATCTGCCTGCTCTCATTCTTGCAAGCTGAACTGACGAGCCCTCTATCACACTGTCAGGACGTGCAAAATAGATATATTCAAAAACACAGATATTTCCCTTGCTGCCGCAATGTGTTTTAATCGACTCAACACCTTCTGTACTGATAACAACAATCTCTCCAGGCTCAATGTCCCTTACAAACTCAGCACCGATACTGTCAATTGCGCAGCTTTCGGATGAAACAATCCACGCTCCGTCAGCAGTTTTGCCAAGGCAGAGTGGTCTGAAGCCATCAGGGTCTCTAAAAGCAATCAGCTTTGTCGCAGTCATTACCACGCAGGAATATGCGCCCTTCAGGGTGTTCATAACCTTTTCAACCGCTTCCTCGGTGCTTTTGCTTGTTAAACGCTCTGCCACAATGGAATAAGCAATAGACTCGGTATCTGATGTTCCGTGAAAAATTCCGCCTTTAAGCTCAAACTGCTTTCTTAAATCAGGTGCATTAACCAGATTACCATTATGAGCAACGGCAAGATTACCTTTAATGTGACGGATAACAAGGGGCTGAATATTATTGACATTCTTACCGCCTGTTGTTGAATAGCGAACATGACCTATTGCCATATTACCCACGCCAAGATGCTCCATTTTTTCATTGGTGAACACCTCGTGCACCAAGCCGTCACCCCTGTGATGCCTGAATACACCGTCATCATTAACAGCAATTCCGCAGCTTTCCTGTCCTCTGTGCTGCAGAGCGTACAGCCCGTGATAAACTGACTGTGCAACATAGGTTGTTTTATTTTCAAATATACCGAATACACCGCATTCCTCGTGCAAATTGTTAAACATCTTTATCTCCTATTTTTATAATCAGTTCGCTACATAAAGATTAGCATATGGTCTTGATGTGGCTGGAATAAGCTTTTTAAAGGGCTTTGACATAACCTTATTTACATCCATTCCAAAGTATTTGCAATACTTTTTTACATAGCCTTCAAGCTCTTTTTGGTCCTGCTCATCCAGATTTACAATCTTGATATTAGAGCTCAGATTATCTTTCGGGAAATTGCCCCTTACAAAAATTTTGCCGCCGTGCATACCCGATGCACAATGTGTACCGAAGAGCTTTTCACCCCTTTTCATATCAAGACCGAGAAGCACAATCGTGCCCCCTGCCATATATTCACCAAGGAACGAGCCTGCATTTTTGCCGATAACAAGCACGGGACGCATCTGTCTGAATTCCTTCATATGAATACCGCCGCGGCAGGCAACATTGTCACGAATATAAATCTGACCGTCACGCATACCGTAGCCCATAGCGTCGCCTGAATGACCGTGAACAATGATTTCACCGCCATTCATTGTGTTGCCCACAGCCTCCTGACAATTGCCGAATACCTCAACAGTACCGCCGTTAAGATAGCACGCCATATCATTTCCGGGAGTGCCGTGAACCTCAATTTTTTTGCCCTTATCAAGAGCACAGCCAATATAACGCTGTCCGTTAACATCCTTAACCGTCACCTTGTTTTTTGACGAGAGCTCTTTTTTTATCAAATCGTTTACCTGCTCATAACGTGTCAAGCCTGCTTCAATCGTCATATTTGCACGCCCCCTCTCAGCTTAGTAATTCTTGTATCTTTATCAAACAGAAAGATTGACGGTATATCTGTTATATCACCCTCAAGTGTATCAAGCGAAATCTGATTTGAAATCAGGCTTGTATAAATGCCTGCATTCTGACTGCAATTGATAAGCACAAAACCAACCAGCTTATCATCCTTTAAAATCAGTCTTTTATATTCATCACCGTTTTTTTTGATAACATCTCTGTATTCATCGCCCTGTGCATTGATTAAACCACAGGTGCAGATTCTGAGTCCGAAAAAGTCAATAGCATTAACGGAATATGTACCACCGACAGTTAAATCAGCACCTGCCATCTGTGCACCCGCAACAGTACCCTGCTGCACAGCGTTAGGCCAGAGTGCAATAATCTTCTTTAAGCCGTCGAGCATATCTGTTGAAACACAGCAGTCACCTGCTGCATAGATATTACTGTCACTTGTCTGCATAGTCTGTGTATCGGTAATGATGCCGCGGTTAACCTCTAATTCAGCTTTCTCGGCTAATTCGGTACAAGGTTTTACACCCACAGCCAAAATGAGCAAATCGCAGGCAAGCTTTTTGCCGTCTTTTAATGTAACTGCTGTTATCTGCTTACCTTTAGATGTTGCTTTTACAACAGTGTTTTCCAAATGGAATTTAATGCCGTTATCTTCCAAATGCTTTTTTACCTGCTTTGAGGATTTTTCATCAAGGATTGACGGAAGCACTCTCGGAGCAAGCTCCACAACATCAACACTTTTACAGATTTTAACAAGACCCTCAGCCGCTTTCATTCCGATTAAGCCAGCACCGATTACAACGGCTCTTGTTTTTTCATTCGCTATTTTCTTTATTTCTTTAACGGCTGCCAAATCAAGAAAGGTTAAAGCATTCGCTTTACCGCTTACATTCTCCATAGGCGGAACAAAGGGCACTGAGCCTGTTGCAAGGCAAAGCCTGTCATAGGAATACGTCTTTCTGCCAGCCTTTACCGTTTTGGACTGTCTGTCAATAGAAGTTACCTTAGCACCTGTAACAACATCAATGTTATTCTGCTTATAAAACGCAAGCTTTCTGAGAGCCATATTGCTCTCCTTAACCTTGCCTTTTAAATAATAGCTGATTGACGGACGTGAATATGGCAGATAATCCTCCTCAGTGAGTATTATAACTGAGCCCTCCGTGTCATATTTTCTGATGCTTTCTGCTGCTGCAAGACCGGCGGCAGAAGCGCCTATAATTAAATATTTCATGATTCTGCACCCCCTGTTTCAAGCCATAATAACGCTCTGTTCGGACAATTTTTAACACAGGCAGGCTCTTCACCGCCGCATAAATCACATTTAAAAGCAATATTCCCCTGCTTGATGCATCCCACAGGACAAACTGCAAGACAGGTCATACAGCCGATACATTTATCCTCATTCACAGAAACGATGCCTGTTTTTTTATCCTTAGTCATAGCACCTGTTATGCAGGCATTCACACAGGCAGGGTCATCACAGTGACGGCAGTTAACAGCCACAGATGCAACCTTGTCACCATACACTGCAATACGGCTCACGGGTGCAGGATTTTCCGACTTATATGCTTTAATTACATCCTTTGATTTTGAATGATTGGTTTTGCAGTAAACCTCACACAAACGGCAGTTTATACAAAGCTCCTCACGGGCAAATACTTTCTTCATTACAGCAAACCTCCTATTCTCCGGCGTGCTTAATGCCAAGGATTTCAAGCTCTTTTTCGCTTAAACCGATACCTCTGAGCATTAAACGGTTGCCTCTTAATGAGTCAACTGAATTGATACCCATACCGCCCATAATCTCCTTGATTTCGTGATTCCATGCATTGATAAGATTGACAACTCTTTTATGGGCAATTTCGGGATTTAGTCTTCTTGTCAGATCAGGTCTTTGCGTTGCAATACCCCAGTTACACTTGCCTGTATTGCAGGTCTGGCACATATGACATCCCATTGCAATCAGTGCGGCAGATGCAACATAGCAGGCATCAGCACCTAAGGCAATCGCTTTAACAACATCAGCAGAGCAACGGAAGGAGCCTGCCGCCACAAGTGAAACGCTGGAGCGGATACCCTCGTCACGCAGTCTTTGGTCTGCAGCAGCAAGTGCAAGCTCAATCGGGATACCGACATTATCTCTTATACGAGTCGGTGCTGCACCTGTACCGCCTCTGAAGCCGTCAATAACAACAATATCAGCACCTGCTCTTGCACAGCCTGACGCAATTGCCGCAACATTATGAACAGCGGCAATCTTAACGGAAACAGGCTTTTTGTTATCCGTCGCCTGCTTAAGTGACCAGATAAGCTGACGCAAATCCTCAATAGAATAAATATCGTGATGCGGTGCAGGTGAAATAGCATCTGAGCCCTCGGGAATCATACGGGCATTGGAAACCTCAACATTAACCTTTTCACCCGGCAGATGACCGCCGATACCGGGCTTTGCACCCTGACCGATTTTTATTTCAACAATCTTAGAGTTATTCAGATAAGCCTTATGTACACCGAATCTGCCTGAAGCAACCTGAACTACTGCAAAGTCAATGTAATCGTTAAGCTCAGGGTGAAGTCCGCCCTCACCTGTATTAAACAATGTACCAAGCTCCTTAGCCGCCATTGCCAGTGATTTCTGTGCGTTCATTGAAATAGAGCCGAAGCTCATTGCAGAAAAGATAATCGGTGTTTCAAGCATAACCTGGGGCGGCATCTCAACAGTGGATTTGCCTTTCTTCTCCACCTTAATCATCTCAGGCTTTCTGCCAAGGATTGTGCGGATTTCCATAGGCTCACGAAGCGGGTCGATGGATGGATTCGTTACCTGTGAAGCGTTGAGCAATATCTTATCCCAGTAAATCGGATAAGGCTTTGGATTACCCATTGCGGAAAGGAGCACAGAGCCTGACTCTGCCTGTCGGCAGATTTCCTGCTGGTACTGCGGTGTCCAGTTCGCATTTTCACGGTAATCACACACATATTTTTCAATTCTGAGTGCTCCTGTGGGGCAAAGGTCAACACAGCGGTGACAAGCTACACAGTTATCTGAATTGCACAAAACTTTTTTATTATCTTCATCATAAAAGTGACATTCGTTTGAACACTGGCGGACACAGCAGCCACAGTCAATACAGCGTTCTCTGTCACGAATAATTGTAAACCTGCGTGGAATATAATTTATCATCAGTACTCTGCCTCCTCTTCATCAATTTCAAGCGGAATAAATACAGGCTCTGCACCTGATACAGACCATACCTTTTCAGGGTTCGGGCAAATAATTCTTATCGCTGACTCTTCAGATGCAAAATATGCCCTGTTGCCCTTTGTGGCAGCAGTGAGCGAACGCAGCTTCAATCGGTCATTGATTGCAAGAAGTCCCTTGTTAGAGCCGAGGATGACAGAGAAAGGACCGTTAACAAGCGCTCCGCTGTAAATGGCTCTCAGATTTGTAAAATACTCTTTTCTGTCATCATCCATTTTGTCAATTTCATCCCATTCGGGTGCAGTGAGCACGTCAGCCGCAACCTCAATCGGAAGGTTATGATGTCTGAGCAGATGGTCAAATAAATAGGTTATAACCTCGGTATCTGTCTGCATAGTACAGATATAGCCAAACTGCTCAATGTATCTTCTGTTGGCATCATAAGAGGATATTTCACCGTTATGAACAATGGACCAGTCGAGAATATTGAACGGATGAGAGCCACCCCACCAGCCCGGTGTGTTGGTTGGGAAACGTCCGTGTGCAGTCCATATATAAGCCTCATACTGATCAAGCATATAAAACTCACCAACGTCCTCAGGGTAGCCCACTGCCTTAAAGCAGCCCATATTCTTACCTGATGAGAATATGTACGCACCGTCAATTGCATTGTTTACCTTAGTAACACACTGTGCTACATATTCCTGCTCATCAAGCCTTGCATCCTTCATTCGGACCCTGTTGGCTTTTCCGAAATAGCGCCAGATGTCAGGTCCCTTTTCAATACTTGCAACCTGCTTTGTCGGTATTCTTTCTGCAACGTCTATATTAAAATGTCTGAACAAAAACTCCTCACACTGCTTCTTTGCTTCAGCGGTGTCATAAAAAACATGTATTGCATATTCATCCTTATGTTCAGGATAAATTCCGTAGGCAGCAAAGCCGCCGCCAAGACCATTTGAACGGTCATGCATAAGAGCAATTGATTTAATAATTTCAGAGCCGTTAATTCGCTTGCCCTTTCTGTCTATAATAGCAGCAATGGCACAGCCTGCAGGAATTCTGATTTCTCCCTCTTTGAGCATATATATTCTCCTTTGCAATTTAACTTGTTAATAGAATTTTACACCCATAAATCAAATTATTCAATTGACCTATATATAGAAATTTCTATGCAAACAATGTATATATATGTGTAAATTAACAATAATTTTTGATATTTTTGCATTATTATGCAATTTTTAGTGAATATCAGTGTATAATTATAAATATCCCCCGTTTGTTCAACGGGGGTATTTGTGCATATTGTATAAAGACTTAATTCCTAATCATTTTCGCCCTGCAAGGCATCATATCCTCTTTCACCTGTTCTGACCTTAACGGCATCCTCAACATCATAAATGAATATCTTTCCGTCGCCGATATTTCCTGAGTACAGAACATTTCGTGCAGTATCAACGACCTTTTCAACAGGCACTGCAGAAACCACCATTTCCAGCTTCATTTTAGGCATAAGGCTCATTTCCTCAATCTCAACACCACGGTATTTTCTGATATGACCCTTCTGCGTTCCGCAGCCCATTACATTTGTAACCGTCATTCCTGTTACACCGATAGCATTCATTGACTCTTTAATATCTTCAAGCTTAGCAGGATTGAATATCATAACTATCTTTGTAAGCTTAGCGTCCTTGTTTGTAGTATATGTTTCAACAGGAACTGCCTTTTCAACAGGAGCAACAGCAGCAGGTGCAGGCTGAACTGCTGCAGAAATGCTTACAGGCATAAAATCTGCATAGGCAGACGGCAGATTGTGCTCTGTAGCATCAAGACCCTTGATTTCTTCCTCAGCAGAAACACGAAGTCCGTTTGTCTTTTTGATAGCGAAAAATACGATTGTCATAGTAACCACGGTCCATGCTGCTACTGCCGCAAAGCCCATTAGCTGAATACCAAGCTGCTTAAAGCCACCGCCGTAGAATAAGCCTGCGCCAACATCATTAGCACCTGTAGAGAACAAGCCGACTGCAATTGTACCCCAAATACCATTTGCACAGTGAACTGCAACAGCACCGACAGGGTCATCAACAAAGAGCTTTTTGTCAAGCAGCTCAACAACCACTACAACCAGAACACCTGCAACAGCACCGATTATAATTGAGCCGAGAGCGTCTACACAGTCACAGGGAGCAGTAATGGCTACAAGACCTGCAAGTGACGCATTAAGTGACATAGATACATCAGGCTTGCCATCCTTAATCCACGTAAATATCATTGTAACTACAGTCGCAATTGACGGAGCAAGGGTTGTTGTAACAAAAATAGATGCAAGCGAATCCACAGAGGTTGCTGCAGCACCGTTAAAGCCGTACCATCCAAACCACAAAATAAATACACCAAGTGCACCGATAGTCAGGTTATGACCGGGGATAGCATTCGCCTTTTTCTTACCTGTCTTTTTATCAACCTTGTACTTTCCGATACGAGGACCAAGCATTGCTGCACCGATAAGTGCTGCTATACCACCTACCATATGAATAGCTGTTGAACCTGCAAAGTCATGGAAGCCACGGGTAACTAACCAGCCGTTCGGATTCCATATCCAGCCTGCCTCAATGGGATAAACAACCGCCGAGATTACTGCAGAATAAATGCAGTAGGATGAAAACTTTGTACGCTCTGCCATAGCACCTGAAACAATGGTAGCTGCTGTAGCACAGAACACAAGGTTAAACACAAAGTTGGACCAGTCAAAATTAGCATAATCCGTAAATACACCGAGGGTCGGCATACCCACAAGTCCGCCTAAGCATTCCTCACCCATCATAAGACCGAAGCCTAATAAAATAAACATAACAGCACCGATACAAAAATCCATAAGATTTTTCATAATGATGTTTCCTGCATTTTTTGCTCTGGTGAAACCGCTTTCAACCATTGCAAAGCCGCACTGCATAAAAAACACCAATGCCGCACCAATCAGAAACCAGACGCCGAACAATTCACCGTCTACAGCTTCTATAATAGATTCCATAGTCATATTTTTTCCTCCTCCATGCTTAAATATAGAACCTAAAAAACAAAAAGGGTGCCCGCAGCATAACACTGCGGACACCCCATTGTGTCTGAAAAAGTACCGGCATCCGCATCCTAAAACGAATGCCGGGTTAATCGACAGGCAAACCTGCCGTAAGAGAGGGTTAACAAAACAGATTAATAGTTAACCATATATCTGTCAATTTCCCACTGAGAAACTCTTGTTTTGTATTCATCCCATTCAGCCATCTTGCCCTTTGAGTAAGCATTGAATACGTGTTCACCCACTGTTTCCTTAACAAACGGATCAGCAATTGATGCCTTTACAGCTTCCTCAAGTGAGGTAGGAAGACATTCAATACCCTTTTCAGCAAGCTGCTCATCTGAGAAATCAAATACGTTATAATCAACAGCCTCTGGCGGAGTAAGATTATTTTTAATACCGTCAAGACCTGCTGCAAGGCAGAGAGCCATTTCAAGGTATGGGTTACAAGCAGGGTCCGGTGAACGGAGCTCTACACGGGTACCCATTCCACGTGTTGCAGGAATACGAACAAGTACAGAACGGTTTGAGGATGACCATACAATATAGGTTGGTGCTTCGTAGCCCGGTACCAATCTCTTATATGAGTTAACTGTTGGGTTAGCATATACAGTCAGGCCCTTAACATGCTTTAAGATACCTGCAATAAAGCTGTGCGCAACCTTGCTTAAACCGTCAGGACTTTCAGGGTCATAAAATGCATTGACTGTCTTGCCGTTCTCGTCCTTTGTCATAAGTGACATATTTGTATGCATGCCTGAGCCGTTAATACCATAAACAGGCTTTGGCATAAATGTAGCATGTAAACCGTGCTTTGTAGCATATGTTTTAACAACGTGCTTAAAGGTCATAACTCTGTCAGCAGTTGTCATTACCTCGTCAAACTTAAAGTCAATCTCGTGCTGACCGCAAGCAACCTCGTGGTGTGAAGCCTCAATTGTGAAGCCCATTTCTTCAAGAGCAAGGCAGATATCACGACGGCAGTTTGAACCTGTATCAATAGGATTAAGGTCAAAATAGCCTGCTTTATCATTTGTTTCAAGTGTTGGTGTGCCATCCTCGTCAACCTTAAAGAGAAAGAACTCACACTCAGGACCGACATTGAAGGTATAGCCCATTTCTGCAGCCTCATCAATAACCTTCTGCAAAACGTTCCTTGGATCGCCCATAAACGGAGTTTTGTTATCAGCAGTATAAACAGAACAAATCAAACGTGCGGTCTGAGCATTCTGGTGCTTTCTCCAAGGGAAAATTGCCCATGTGTCATAATCCGGATGAAGGTACATATCACTTTCATCAATACGAACAAAGCCCTCAATGGATGAGCCGTCAAACATACATTCATTATCAAGCGCTTTTTCAAGCTGTGATATTGTAATAGCTACATTTTTCATAATACCGAAAACGTCTGTAAACTGAAGTCTGATGAACTCAACGCCGTTTTCCTGTGCACTTCTTAAAATGTCTTCCTTTGTGTACTTACTCATTGTAAATACTCCTCTCTGAATTTATTCAATAAAAAATGAGGGCACTCCGCTTATTACGGAACGCCCTCGTTCTTACTACATTTGCATTATACTCAATAGGTTACCCGTTTGTCAACCATTTTTTGCAAATTTGTCAATTATTTATTTTCTGCACCAAACACACATACTGTTTTTTGTGCATATGTTACATAGATTATTTCATGCTGACAAACTCTTCATCAACAACGTCGTTAACAAGCTTTGTAAAATACGCAACCGTTCCGCCTGACTGTGAATGTGTGTTGGCAAGGTCATCATTATAATCACCGAGCTTGTACACATTAAAAGCAAACTTTCCGTTTTCATCCCTGTTATAATGACATACAACAGGTACAAATTTAGCTGATGTTATCTCTGTTTTGCCGTCCTTCTTTTCAATAGTCACCTCAGCCATACCGCCAAGCAGATTTTCAAGGTCAATCTGATGTGAAATAAAATTACCAAGCGAATAATACACAAGCATTTTTTTGCCCGTGCTTTCATTTGTTACCCACTTGACAGGCTCAATAACGTGGGGGTGACAGCCTATAACAAGGTCAACCCCCATATCGGAAAACAGCTTGGTATACTCCTCCTGATAATCAGAAACCTCAAAGCTGTATTCTGTACCCCAGTGTGGGAAAACAATAACAAAATCCGCATGCTCTCTTGCTTCCTTCAAATCCTTGGTAACCTTCTCCTTATCAAGAAGATTTACACACCAAGGCTTATCATCAGGCAGTGGAATACCATTTGTGCCATAGGTATAATTCAGCATTGCAAAGGTAATGCCGTTCTTTTCATAATAGGTTATCTTATTATAATCATCCTCATTGCTGTTGATACCAAGAGCAACAGCCTCCTTTTTATCTGCAAAAAACGCAAGCTCATTTTCAATACCGCCCCAGCCCATATCCATTGTATGGTTGGTAGCACAGTTGAAAACATCAAAGCCTGCCTTTATTGCTGCCTCACCGACCTCCCAGGGCGTGTTAAACGTCGGATAGCCTGAATACTCAAATGCACTGCCGCCAAGCACCGTTTCCTGATCAATCACTGCAATATCAAACTTTTCAATTTCAGGTTTAATATTGGCATAAAGAGAATCATAATTCAGGGTTCCGTCCGACTGCTCACCCGCAGAAATGAGTGTGTTGTGAATCAGATTATCGCCGGTGGCTAAAAGTGTAACCTTGGCATTTTCACTTTTTTCTGTAGCCGTGCTTTCCTCATTCACGGCAGAAACCTGTGTCTGCGCCGTCGGATTTTTTTCATCTGCTTTTTTAGTAATATTACCGCTCACTGCAAAAGCTGTCAAAACAATAATTGCAGCTATAATCGGTAATACTATATACAAAATTC
>DKYL01000033.1:1362-1598 GCA_002493325.1 Ruminococcaceae bacterium UBA7101 | reverse complement strand
ATATACAAAATTCTTTTCTTTTTATCCATAATATCTCTCCCAATGATTTATACTGCTATTTTAACATAAAAATATAATGAACACAATATGGATTTTATATTGACAAATTATGTTGTTGTAATGTAATATTATTAGGATATAAAAATGAATAAGGTGGTAAAAAAATGCAAACTGTTTTAATGTATGTTTTGTTTGTTGTCGGTCTTGTCCTTATTATCAAGGGCGGCGACTGGTTC
>DKYL01000033.1:0-1078 GCA_002493325.1 Ruminococcaceae bacterium UBA7101 | reverse complement strand
ATCAAGGGCGGCGACTGGTTCGTCGACAGTGCAAGCTGGATTGCAGAAATTCTCGGCGTGCCGAAATTTGTAATCGGTGCAACAATCGTTTCTGTTGCAACAACCCTGCCCGAAATGATTGTAAGTGTTCAGGCTACTGCCAAGGGTAATGTTGATATGGCAGCAGGTAATGCAATCGGCTCCGTTACGGCAAACACCGCAATGATTATGGGTATTTTCATTGTATGTATGCCCTTTGCTATCAAGCGCAAGGACTTTGCTCCTAAAGGCATAATGATGTTCCTTGCATCCGCAGCTCTGGTTGTGGGCTGTATATTCACAGCTAAACAGTCACTTACCTTTGAGGGCGAAACAAACGATTACTATTCACTCTCAACAGTAGGACTTATTGTTCTCATTATCGTATTCGTTGTATTCTTTGTTGAAAACTTCCTTTCAATGAAGCGTGACACACATCAGATTGAGCCTTCACCAAGCAACATCGGTCTTCAGGAGGAAGATGACATTGTTCCTACAAAGGAAACTGCCACAGGCAAGGACTGGGCAAAGAATATTGCATTCTTTGTTTTAGGTGCCGCAGGTATCGTTATCGGTGCTGACCTGCTTGTTGACTACGGTACTGAAATTGCACAGTCACTGGGCATTCCGCAGCGTGTAATCAGCGTTATCGCAATCGCCATCGGAACATCACTTCCTGAGCTTGTAACAACCATCACAGCGCTCAGAAAAAAGGTTGGTGCTCTTTCGGTGGGCAACATCTTGGGTGCAAACATTATCGACTTAACACTTATTTTACCAATCTGCTCTTTCGTTTCTATGGGCAAGGGTACAGGTGCACTTGCAGTTTCTGTTTCATCCGTTACAATTGATATGATGGTTTGTCTTGCTGCCATTGCTGTTGCAGTATTCCCGACAATCATCACGAAAAAGTTCCAGAGATGGCAGGGCATTATAATGCTCGCAGGCTACCTCGGATATGTAATATCAGTATTTGTATAATAAAAATACTATATATATTTATTAAAAAAAGGCTGAAAGAAATTCTTTCAGCCTTTCAGTCTGTAGAAAAACCCTAAAT
>DKYL01000067.1 GCA_002493325.1 Ruminococcaceae bacterium UBA7101 | reverse complement strand
ATAATTATTATAGTGTCAAGTTTATAAAATAATTATGTGTACAAGAAAGCAGTAATCAGTTCATTCAAGCTGATTACTGCTTTTTTGCCTATTGCCATATGCAATTTCATATTCTTTTTGCTTCATAAAACACCACCGCATAAGTAAAAACTTGCATATAAAATCCAAGTGCAAGTTTTACTTATATAATATCATATTTTAGATTACAAGTCAAAAAAGCTTAGTAACCTTTAATCCGTTTAAGTGCATTCTTTTCAAGTCTGCTGACCTGTGCCTGGGATATGCCGACCTCTTTGGCAACCTCCATCTGCGTTTTGCCCTGCATAAAGCGAAGGTACATAATATTGCGTTCTCTGTCATCAAGGCGCTTGATTTCATCCTTTATCATTATTTCGTCTATCCAGTCGGTGTCCGTGTTGCTGTCACCAACCTGATCCATCACATAGATTGTGTCACCGCCGTCATTATAGACAGGCTCATAAAGCGAAACAGGGTCAACGATTGCTTCAAGTGCAAGAACAACGTCGGACTTTTTCATACCAAGCTCTTTTGCAATTTCCTCAACTGTGGGCTCCTTCTGATTTTCATTAATAAGACGCTCCTTCACCTGCATTGCCTTATATGCCGTATCACGCATTGACCTTGAAACACGCACCGCATTGTCATCACGCAGATAACGTCTGATTTCACCGATACACATAGGCACTGCATAGGTACTGAAACGAACATCCAGATCAAGATTAAAATTATCAATAGCTTTAATCAAGCCGATTACACCGACCTGAAAAAGATCGTCCATATTCTCTCCCCTGTTGGAAAATCGCTGAATTACAGAAAGAACAAGTCTTAAATTGCCTTTTATCAGCTCATCACGAGCCTGCTTGTCGCCGCTGTGTGCCTTTTTCAGCAGTTCTATTTTTTCGCTTTCCTTAAGCACCTTCAAATCATTCGTATTGATTCCACAGATTTCAACCTTATTAAATTGCACATTATCATTCCTTAAAATTTTATGTACCAAAAACCAAATGATAATGTTAAAGCACCGCTGTATTTAGTATTGACAGCGGTGCTCTATTTTATAAGCTCAACAGGAATATATATTTCAATAAATCTTTTTTCTTTATCATCATTAAAACAGTGGTTAACTTTCAAATCCGAAACGGATTTAACACGATAATTTGTGCTCGGCAGCCACTCGTAATATATCTGTCTGCACATTTTTCTGCAGTCTGCCGCCGAATTTTGACCTGAGTCGGTTTTAAAAACAGCATATGTTGATTTAGACAGCTCCTCAATAGAATATTCAAGCATATTGCCGCCCTCATCCAATTCATACATTGTCAGACGTGAATAGGATTTCAGCGTAGCTCCTTTCTTTTTTGCCGCTGAGGGGGTTATGCCGTGAAATTTTGTAAACGCCCTTGCAAAGCCCTCCTGACTTTCATAGCCGTACTTAATGGCAACATCGATTATTCTTGCCTTGGGGTTTTTCAGCTCAGCAGCCGCAAGGGTCATTTTTCTTGCCCGGATGTATTCACCAAGCGTACAACCGGCAAAAACAGAAAACATACGCTGAAAATGATAGCTTGAACAAAACGCTGCAGAAGCTATATCATCATAATCAAGCCTTTCTGTAATATGATTTTCAATGTATTCAATTGCCTGCTCTGTACTCGTCATCCAGTTCAAAAAATCACCCCTTTTGTCAATTGTAACATATTTTTATAAAAAAATCTTGACTTTTTGTGCTGTTTGTCTTGTTTTATTTGACATTTCTTTCCACAGGCTTTATACTGATATTATAAAAATAATTTACAAGGAGTATAGCTATGAGGAAAGCATTAAAAGCAACCATTTGTTTTGTCCTTACACTTGTTATGATTTTATCAAGCACAAGTGCTGCATTTGCAAAGGATGATGTTACACCTGTTGTCGTAATTCACGGTATCGGCGGAACACAGCTTTACAAGGACATCGGAACAGAAAATGAAACCACGGCAGCCGCATTTGACATATCCTCCATTTTCAGCACCTATAACAGTCTGCTGAAAAAGGTTATGGCAAGTGCCACAGGCGAAAAAATTGATGCATCTGCTCTGATTGATGAGATAGCAGAGGTTATGAATGACTTCGCTGACATTGCCTGTGATAAAAACGGCAATCCTGCTTACAATGTAGGCATTAAGGATTACTGGACCGACAGCCTTGCAAACCATAAGGATTATATTGACGGCAGAGGCTCTGCTGAGCCTGCCATTGCAAATCAGGTCAGTGATATTGTAGGTCCTGAAAATGTTTATCTTTTCAGATATGACTGGCGTCTTGATGCCTGCGAAAATGCAACGATATTGAGTAGTTTTATTGATAATATCAAAGCAGAAACAGGTAAAAGCAAGGTAACAATTGTAAGCTGTTCCGAAGGCACAGTTGTTGCATCAGCCTATGTGGATCAGTATATGTATAAAAACGATATTGCCAAAACCGTTTTTGTTAATGGTGCATTCAATGGTGTTTCCATATGCAATCTTTTTGCAAAGGATGTTTATATTGACAAGGATACATTGCTCAATTATTTTTGGAATCTTCTCCACGAGCTTAATAATCCGAGCTTTGAGTTAAAGCAGCTTGGATTCCTGTCAACAACATTGGATGATACAGTAGGCAATCTCTGTGATCTGCTTAATGAAGTAAAAAATACACCGGAGCTTTTCAACAGGCTTTACACCGATGTGCTGTATCCTATTTTCGGATGTATTCCGATTTACTGGGAATTTATCCCCTATGACTACTTTGATAAGGCTGTCTATGAGATGAGCTCAATCGGTTTCCTTGACAAGAGCAGTGCACTTTACAGCAAGCTGCAGAAATATCATCAGGTACAGGGCAGACTTGAGAGCAATCTGAAAGCACTCAAATCAAAGGGTGTTGAGGTAGCCATTGTTGCAAATTACGGTATTCCTACCGTTCCGATGACTTCACTGCACAAAGCACAGGCAGATGTTCTGATTGAAACCAAATTTGCATCTGTGGGTGCAACGGTTGCAGATTACGGCGAAACACTTAACAAAACAGGAAAATATATTTCTGACGATAAAATCATTGATGCATCCACCTGTGCACTGCCTGACAGCACTTGGTTTGTGAAGGGTATTCAGCATATGGATTTCTGGTATAACAGCGAAGCCTGTCAGTTCCTTGCAGCACTCATTACAACCGACACCTCGCTTGATATAGACAGTATTCAGAAGGAAACAGGCGTCGGTCAGTTCATCGGCACAGACAGTCAGCAGAAAATCGTTAATGTAACGAAAAGCGGCTCAACTGCAGGATTGCTCAACGCAGGCAATGAATCTTCGACAGCTAAGGCTGAGAAAAAATCGCCGCCCACAGGCAGCAGTGATATTTTAATTGCAGGCTTTGTATCATTCCTGTTTACTCTTACAGCAATGACAGCAGTGCTGTATTTCAAAAGAAAAAGAACACAATAACAATAAAAAGCAACACACCCTGGAGAAAATTCCAAGGTGTGTTTTTTATTATAATGCTTTAATTATATTTTCCATTTCATCCATATGCTTTTCCATATCAGCAACAAGAGCAAACTGATCCTTAGCACGAACAAGATTGTGTTCCGGATAAGCAGTTTTGAAATATGTATCGCCATTCAGATAGTCTGTCAGAAATCGCATTCCACACTCAAAGGTCATAAGCTTTGCAGAAAAAGCAAGATTATCCTTTTCTGTCTGTGTAAAGCTCTCGCCAGCCTCTTTCAGAAAGCCCTGTGCATAAGCCTTAAAATAATCAAGGTCAATTGCTATCTTTGATGTGTCCTTTTCATCCTCTGCACAGGTATTTGCACCAAAGCGAATGGAATCACCAAAATCATAAAGGGCAAGACCCGGCATTACCGTATCAAGGTCAATAACACAGATAGCCTCGTCACTGTCATTGTCAAACAAAACATTGTTAAGCTTTGTGTCATTATGGGTTACACGAATAGGAATTTCGCCCTTATCGCTCAAATCTGTAAGACGGCGGCAGTCATTTCGTCTGTCCATTACAAACTGAATTTCATCTCTGCATTGGTCTGCTCTGCCTGATTTATCGTCCTTAACAGCAGGTAAAAATTCATTTTCAAATCTCCATATTGTATTATGGAAATCAGGAATTGTTTCTTTAAGCGTTGTTGCAGGGAAATCACTTAAATACTTCTGAAATCTGCCGAATGCAAGACCGCTTTTTTCAAAAATTTCGGCTGATGACACACTGTCACAGCATTTGCTGTTATCAACAAATTTGTAAGCTCTGTAGCAAGTTCCATCCTCTGCCTTGCAATATAAATCACCATTTGTTGTCTTCATATAGTTCAGTGTTTCCCTGTCAGGGTCACCGCCGTTTGCCTTGATTTTATCACGCAGAAATGATGTAACAGCAAACACATTACCCATTAGGTCATCAATATTTTTAAATACGTTTGTATTGACTTTCTGAACAACATAACTGCTTATTTTATTATCTTCTTTATATTTTGCCAGATACGTGGTATTAATGTGACCTGAACCGAATTGTTCAATTCCGAGGAGCTCGCCTTTAAAATCAAAGCAGCCCAAAACTTCTTTAATATCCAAAGTGTTATACCTCCTAAGCAATATGCACTATATTAACACAATTCAACAAATAATGCAACAGCGAAAAACCCTCACAGTGATACTGCTCACTATGAGGATTTTAAAATAATTTACTCGCTTCTTAATGCATCAATCGGGCTCATCTGTGCCGCCTTGCGTGCAGGATAAATACCAAAGAACAAACCTACACCGCTTGAGAACAGCAATGAAACAACGATTAACCACCATGTAATATTCGGCTGAATATCAATAATCGAACAAGCGGCAAAGGCACCGGCTATACCGATAGTAAGACCGATAATACCACCAATTAAGCACAGAATTATCGATTCGGTCAGAAACTGCAGCGTAATAACCTTTGTTTTTGCACCGAGTGATTTCCTGATACCGATTTCTCTCGTTCGCTCCGTAACAGATACAAGCATAATATTCATAACACCTATACCGCCTACTATAAGCGAAATAGCACCTACACAGGCAATAAAGGCAGTCAGTACTGACATAATGATATCAACGATATTTACATATGTTGCCATATTCTGCGCAGTATACATACTGTTTGAATAATTGCCGTGTGCTGATTTTAAATAGTTAACTGCAGCATTACCCACAGCATCATAATCGGCACCCTCATGAGCAATTACAAACACACTGCCAAGCTGTGCATTGGCACCTGTTATCTGCGTCAAAGTTGTACACGGCATAAACAAAGCAATAACAAGCTTGTCGGAACCATTTGTAAACATGCTTGCCATATTGCTTCCGCCGCCTAAGGAGTTTGTAAGTGCATCAATATTCGCAACACCGCACACTCTGACTTTCATAGATTTACCGCTTGATGAAACGGTTATATATTCATTTGTAACGTCCTTATAACCAAATGCCATTTCTGCTGAATTTGTACCGATTACAGCAATAGGCGCATTGGCATCGTATTCTTCATCTGTAAAAAACCGCCCGTATTCACAGGAATTTGTCAGCGCAAACTGAACATCACTGTTAACACCAACAAGCATTGCTGTTGCTTCGGTAGCAGTTTTATTAATAGTAGCCCTGCCGAATCCCATCAGCATAGGTGAGCATCGCTCTACGCCGTTAACCTTAGTCTTAATGTTCTGAACATCATCAAGAGTAATGTAATCATTATCAGTGGCACTTGTAGCATCAACACTGATAAGCACCGCATTTGAACCCATATCCTCAATCAGTCCGACAATATAATCCCTTACACCTGTACCGGCACCTATAATCATAATTACAGAGCTGATACCGATGATAATACCCAGCATTGTAAGGAGGCTGCGCATCAGGTTAGACTTAATACATTTAACCGCGATTTTCAGGCTTTCACTTATATTCACTCTGAAATCTCCTTACTTATTTTACTTCGTAACAACCTTTACCTTAAAGGTATCATCCTCATAATCACTTGCAGGAGCTGATACAATCTGGTCGCCTACGTTAAGACCTGATTTAACCTGATATGATGTTACTGAGGAAGCACCTATTTCAATCGGAGTCTTTGTAACCTCGCCTTCTTCTGCGTTATAAAGGTATACAAAAGCACCCTCTTTTTCAAGCTTAATAGAACCAATCGGCACTGCTGTTACACCAAGATATTCACCTGTCTGAATTTCGACATTAGCGTCAAATCCGGCAGTAATATTTTCATCTGTTTCGGGAATGGATACTATACATTCAACGCCGGCACCGCTGTCAGTAAGACTTGACAAACCACTGATACCAGCCATTGAGCCCACACTGTCAAGAATGCTGCTGCTTGAGCCGCCTGTTGCAGTAGGTGCAATAGAAGTTACCTCACCCTTATAAGTACCATATGCAGTAGTTACTGTTGCTTCCATACCAACCTTAACCTTATGAAGATCATATTCACCAAGGCTCAGTTTAACTGCCATTGTGTCAAGATTTTCTAATGTAATACCTGAGCTGAGCATAGTAGTCTGCACATCAGGAGTAACATCAACAGCAGTGATAGTGCCGTCAAATGCAGCGACCCAGCCCTCTGACAAAGACTGCTTCTGCTCCTTAAGAATATCAAGAGCCTGCTTTGTAGCATTTACAGATTTTTTCTGTGCATTGACTAATGTTCCGTCAGCCTGAACATCAAACAAAGCCTTTTGTCCTTCAAGTGAAAGAAGCTGAACCTGTGCTGCTGTAAGCTGTGCATTTTCAGAATTTGCAACAGCCTTTGCAAATTCTTCAATATCTATTGCTGCAACAATCTGTTTTGCCATATCCTCAGCAATACCGCTTTCAATGAGATTCTGAACAAGTCTGTCAGCAATAGCCTCATTATCAAGACTGCCTGAAAGCTCAACGATAGTAGTTGCTATAATCTGAGTTGTTTCTGTCAGTGTTGCAATATCATTTGTAAGCTTTGTGAGAGTCTGGTTAAGCTCCTCGATAGCATCAGAAAGACCGCCGAGTGAAGGCTGTGGTGATGTAGTTAATTCAATATCAGGAAGTGACGGATTAAAATCGCTCGGTAATGTAGGCACATCGTCAGCCTTATAGGTTGTATTCTTTGCAGCTGTTGTCGTAGTCGCTTTTGCAGCTGTAGCTTTGGCGGTTGTTTTAGTAGTCTTCTTAGCCTCTGTGGTAGGATAATTACCCTTTTCCATTTCAGCAACAAGCTTCTGAAGCTCTGCAATTTTCGGGGCAAGTGCATCTGACTTGCTCTGTGCTGTTTTCTGTGCATCGACAGCCGAATTATAAGCCTTCAAAGACTCATTGTAGCTTGCCTGCAGTGAATTAATCTGTCCGTCAAGATTTGACACATCAAAGGTTGCAAGCACATCGCCCTTTTTAACATTATCGCCGACTTTAACAAAAACTTCCTTAACAGTTGCAACAGTGCCTACCTTATACTCCTTTGAAGTACCTGCAGACACAGTTCCTGTCAATGAAACAGTTTCAATTATGTCCTCCGTAGCGATTGTATGCAGTGAAACCTCAGCACCGCTTTTTGACTTTGTTACAATAATAATTGATGTAACCGCAATCACAATTGCAAGCACAACGCAAACAATTGCAATAACCTTCTTCTTACTTTTCTTTACAGTTGCCATAATATAACCTCTGTTCTAAATAATATTATACGTTTAATTCAATTTGTAGTATAATTCCATTTTGTATAATTGTCAACAACTTTTTGTAAATTTAAAAATTTGTTAATTATTTAATGCCTTTAATGCCCTTTGACCGATGTCTTTTCTGTAATGTGCACCCTCAAAACGAATTTTCTCCACAGCATTATAGGATTTTTCAAGTGCATCATTCAAATCCCTGCCGAGAGCTGTAACACCCAGCACTCTGCCGCCTGATGTAACAAGCTTATCATCAAGGATTGCAGTACCTGCGTGGTAAACAGTTACACCCTCAAGCTGACCGTCAGTAAGTCCGCTGATTTCAATTCCCTTCGGATAGGATTTCGGATAACCGCCTGACGCCATAATAACACAGGTGCAAGCCTCGTCACTCCACTGAATATCAAGGTCTGCAAGGGTTTCATTATTAATAGCCTCAAAAATATCCATAATATCTGTTTTTAATCTTGGCAGAACAACCTGTGTTTCAGGATCGCCGAAGCGGCAGTTATATTCAATAACCTTCGGTCCTTTCGGTGTAATCATCAAGCCGAAATACAGACAGCCCTTAAAGGTTCTGCCCTCCTTATTCATAGCCTCAATGGTAGGAATGAAAATTTTATCCATACATTCCTGTGCTATATCGTCGGTATAATATGGGTTTGGTGAAACTGTACCCATACCGCCTGTATTCAGACCCTTGTCACCGTCCAGTGCTCTCTTATGGTCCATGGATGAAACCATAGGCTTAACGCACTTTCCGTCAGTAAAGGCAAGAACAGAAACCTCAGGACCGGTTAAAAATTCCTCAACTACAACATTGTTGCCTGATGCACCGAAAATCTTATCCTCCATAATTTCCTTAACACCTGCAACTGCCTCATCAAGGCTTTCAGGAATAATAACACCCTTGCCCAGTGCAAGACCGTCAGCCTTGATAACTGTCGGAAATTCGTTCTTCTCTTTAATATATTCAATAACATCCTCCGCCTTGTCAAAAACCTTATATTCGGCAGTAGGGATATTATATTTAAGCATTAAATCCTTTGAAAAGACCTTTGAGCCTTCAATAATTGCAGCATTTGCTTTAGGTCCGAAGGTCGGGAAGCCTGCTTCATTAAGTGCATCAACCATACCTGCAACCAGTGGATCATCAGGTGCTACAACAACAAAATCTGCTTTGATTTCCTTAGCAAGATTAACAACGCCGTCAATATCCGTAGCTGAAACATTATAGCAGTCAGCATCATATGATATTCCGCCGTTACCCGGACAGCATGCTATGCTGTCAACCTTTTTGGATTCCTTTATTTTTCTGATTAAGGCGTGCTCACGTCCGCCGCCGCCTACAACAAGTACCTTCATAACTTCCTCCGTATACAGCATTTTAGGGTGACGCAATGTCACCCTTATTTTTTATTTATTCTTATTAATGATTCTTGTGTCCTCTTCGCCTGTTTCAAGGTTTATGAAGCGGGTGAAAAGTGACACCTTATTGTCCTCATTAAGATTTTCCCATACCATATTGGTAAATGAATCAATGTCACCGTCAATTTCAACAGGTGTAGGCTCGCCCTCAAAGCTTGGAATAGGGTCGCCGTCACATTTATATGTATGAATGAAATGACCAAGACCTGCTTCTGCAGGATACTCAAAGAAAAATCTTAAGCACTGCGGCTTACCCATATTGGACTTGAGAATGGAAAGAATGTAGTCACCGTTTGGCTTAACAACACCTGAAATCCTCGGGGTATAATTCGGTGCATCAGGCTCAAACTCACGTGTAAGAAGAGCATGACGATAACAGTGTCCCTCACTCATAAAGTCATAGATTGTATCTGTCTGATCACCGTTTGTAACGATTGTTTTGCCGTCAAGCTTAAGCACAGGATTATAGATAATCAAGCTTGGATCCTCCATTTTGCTTTCGTCAAAAGCCTTTGTGCGGATACCGCCCCTGTCATTAACCTCAAAAATTCTGTTTCGGCTGTTAACACTTCTGCCCATAATAAAATATGCAATAACGGCATTTTTGCCATCCTTTGATTTGCCGATAACAATTCCTCTGCCGGGATATGTATTTGTATTAAGCTCTTCAGCCAGTGATTTTATTTCCATATTGTCACCTCAGATAATTACTGTTTTATTGCCGATTATTTTAATTCTGCCCTCACAGAAGAGAGAAACTGCCTGCGGAAGTATTTTCCACTCGCATTCCTCCATAACCCTTTTCTGAAGAATCTGTGAGGTATCATCATTTTTAACATCAATTGCCTTTTGAATAATGATTGGACCTGCATCACAGTCCTCTGTCACAAAGTGAACGGTTGCACCTGTCAGCTTAACACCGCTTGCAAGCACAGCATCGTGAACATGAAGCCCGTAAAAGCCTTTGCCGCAGAAGGACGGAATCAGTGCAGGGTGAACATTCATCATTTTATTCGGAAACGCCTCAACAATCTGCTTATCAAGAATCGTCATAAAGCCTGCATAAACCACAAGGTCTGCCTTAGCATCAAGCAGGGCATCACGGACTGCAGCGGTATAAGCCGCACGGTCATCATATTCTTTACGATTAACAACCTTAGTTGCGATATTATTATTTTTAGCTCTTTCAAGCGCATAAGCATCGGGATTTGATGAAATAACACAGGTTATTTTTCCGTTTTTTATTTCACCGCGGTTTTGGGCATCAATAAGTGCCTGCAGATTTGTTCCGCCGCCTGAAACAAGAACAGCAATATTCATCATACCAGCTCAACACCCTTTTCGCCTGATTTAATTTCACCGATAACCGCAGCATCCTCACCGTTTGCCTTAAGAATACGGACTGCCTCATCTGCCTTGTCCGCATCAACAGCAATTACCAGACCTGTACCCATATTGAAGGTATTATACATATCTCTTTCAGGGATATTGCCTGTTTTCTGAATCAAATCAAAGATTGGCTTTTTGAAGCACTTATCCTTTTCAATCACAGCGGTAAAGCCGTCATTTAACATTCTCGGAACATTCTCATAAAAACCGCCGCCTGTGATGTGTGAAATAGCGTTCACTCTTACACCATCCATAAGTGCAAGCAGAGGCTTTACATAAATTCTTGTAGGTGTGATAAGCTCCTCGCCAAGTGTTGTACCAAGTTCGTCATACTTAACAGCAATAGTCTGTTCGTTAATATTAAACACCTTTCTGATAAGAGAAAAGCCGTTTGAATGAATACCCGAAGATGCAACGCCGATAAGTGCATTACCCTGGGCAAGATGCGCCCCTGATACAAGCTTGTCCTTTTCGCCGATACCAACAGTAAAGCCTGCAAGGTCATATTCGTGCTCAGCCATCATACCCGGATGCTCTGCAGTTTCACCGCCGACAAGTGCACAGCCCGACTGAACACAGCCCTCAGCAACACCTGCAACGATCTGCGCAATCTTTTCAGGGAAATTCTTGCCGCAGGCAATATAATCAAGGAAAAACAGAGGCTTTGCACCTGAGCAGGCAACATCATTAACACACATTGCCACGCAGTCGATACCAACAGTATCGTGCTTGTCCATAAGGAAAGCTAACTTGATTTTTGTACCGACGCCGTCTGTACCTGAAACAAGCACGGGATTTTTGTAATCGCCCATTGGCAGCTCAAACATTCCGCCGAAGCCGCCTATACCGCCGAGTACACCCGGTATATTTGTTCTTTTTACACTTTCCTTAATAAGCTCAACCGATTCATAGCCTGCAGTTACATCAACTCCTGCTGCGGCATAGCTTGCACTAAAACTTTTTTCCATAGATTATATCTCCTTAAGCTTTTCTTGAAGAGCAGCGTCCTTTTCACGAACCTGCTGCGCCATTTCAGTTCTCATATTCTGCAGCTTAGCCATCAGCTCACTGTCACCCACTGCAATAATTTCAGCAGCAAGAATTGCCGCATTCTTTGCAGCATTAACACCGACAGTTGCCACAGGTATACCGGGCGGCATCATAACAGTTGCAAGCATAGCGTCCATACCGTCAAGCACCTTTGCCGAGCAAGGAATACCGATAACAGGCAATGTTGTTGAAGCAGCCAGAACTCCGCCGAGATGTGCAGCCATACCTGCTGCAGCAATAATAACGCCAAAGCCGTTTTCAATAGCCTTTGAGGAAAACGCATTTGCCTCCTGCGGTGTACGGTGAGCAGACATTACTCTGACCTCTGTTTCAATACCTAATTCCTTTAATTGCTTAATTGCAGGGGTAACGATTGGCAAATCGCTGTCTGAGCCCATAATAATTGCAACCTTTTTCATAAATGCCTCCCTTATTATATAAAAAATATTATAACAAGATATATTATATATTAATAAACATCAATTTGCAATCCATAAATCGACTAAAAAAAGTTCCTAATTATAGATACTTTCGTCTAATTTACCATATGTAAAGTAGCTTTTTGCATAGCTCCAGTCTTCAAAATCAATGGTGCCGTCTTTATTTACATCTACACAATCATAGCCGTAGGTAAAATCATAATCTCCGCAAGCACTGTTAAACAGTGAGAAATCCTTGGCATTAACATAGCCGTCTTCATTGAAATCACAGAACACAATCCCTATATCGCCAAGATTTTCGGAGGTACTGTCAATTGCAATTTTTCTGTTCGGTCCTGCATAGCTTTCAACTTCTATAAAATCATAAGCATATTCCGCAACAAAAAATCCTTCTTTGTCCGTAACGGCAACTAACTTGCCTTCGTTATTGTAAATATTAATATCACTGATATTTGAATTTTCCAGCAAATCACCTTCGGGATTTGCCATAACCTTAACATAGCCATAAACGGTTCTTCCAAGTTGCTGTGTGTAATCGCTTGTATAGGAGTCACCGCAAAGCACACAGGTGTGACGGGTATAGCCGCCATTGGTTATGGTAGGCTCCGTAATTTCCGAAACATAGCTGTGCTCAATATTTATTATAAACGGTAATTCCGTATCACCCACAACAATACTGTCCTTATTTTCACCGCAGGTAACAGATGAATTCAGCTTATTGCTGTAACTGATTTTTATTCCGTTGTACTCTGCACCATCCTCAAAGGGAAAGGAATATACAAATCCGTCTGAAAATACAAAATCAACACTTCGTCCTTTAATGAGCCTTGCTACATCCAGCTTACCGTCAGGCAATACATCAGCCTTAAAATTAAAGTTCCAGTCAATCTCTATTCTGTCAATGCCCATAGGCAGCAGACTAATATTAAATTCGCCCATAGTACCAAGGCTTGATACGGTGTAATAATATGTATTACCGCCAATGAACTCACTGTTTATTTCACATTTACTGTCTGTCAGGGGATTATATGTCACCTGCTTTAAAACCGTACCATTTGAATCGGTCAGCACGCACTCGGCTTTTATACTGCCCGACAGGCAGAAGCTGTAGCTTGCACTCTGCTCAGGTGTAAAAACAAAAATCATGCTGTCGTTCAGATTATCACTGAAATATTTTCGATCCAGATTCACACCCTGCTGAATCACCATTTCATCAAGGGTATTGCGTGACATTAGATATTTTTGAGCATATGCGTAAGCGGCAGAATCAGCAAAGGCATTCATCGTAAATTCCTTGTAATATTCAACTGTACCGACCTTATCACCCTCAACAAAGCCCACAGAATAATTTCTGAGCTTTGCATTGAACGGAACATACATCTCCCTCAGCTCAGGACATTTGAAAAAGGCTTTTTCATCAATGGTTACATCCATATATTGATTGCCGAATGTAACATGATTCAGTATTCTGCAGCTTGCAAAGGCCGATTTGCCGATATAAGTAACAGTGGAAGGGATATTGATTTCCTTAAGCCCATAGCACATATAAAAAGCATAATTCGAGATACTTGTTATGTTCTGCAGATTCAATGTTTCAATTTCAGGGCTATTGGCAAAGCAGTAGCTGCCTATGGATTTTAAGGTTGACGGCAGTCGGATATCGCCGACAGTCATATCATGAAAAAAATAATTTCCCAGTGAGGTAATACCCTCTTCAACAACAATGTGTTCAATTGAACCGTCTTTTTTCCATTTATACCACGGCTGTGAGTCAGGCAGATTCTGACCGGCAGAAAAACTGGGTGCCGCACCTTCTCCGCTTATTGTAAGCGTCTTGGCTGACGCATCAAAGGAATAATAAGTTTTGCTGCTCAACAGCTGTGTTTTTTCAACATCAGTAACCTGTGAGGGTGCGGCAAATGCCGAAACAGAAAAACAGCAGAAAACCGCTATAAACATAGCAATACCAATAAGTAATGAAAACAGCTTTTTCATATTCGCCCCTCCTTAAAATACATTATAATTTTAACATAATAAATCAAAATGTACAATATAATTATAAAAAATGACACCTGAGTAATTGATCTCGGGTGTCATTTTTTTGAGCAATCATCCTTCAAACAGATTGTTATAATGATTACAGCTTTCATCCAATTCCTCAATAGCCAGTTGAATATTGGAAATAATTTCTTCGCAGGCATTGTCGTTTTCAATCAGCAAATTAATAAAAACATTCAAGCGAAAAACCAGCACTTTTATCATATCAAACTGCTCTATTGCATTTCTGCGAAAGGTTTTAAGCTGATTATACTTTTCATACTCCGTTCTGCTGATGATGACTCCGTTTTCTATTTCTGCATTTTCCATAACAATTTCTCCTTCATTTTATTCTTTGTTTGGCAACAAAGCCTGTGTTTTCTATATTATAGTAAAGATTTTTACTAAAGTCAATAGTAAACTTATTTACTATAGTATAATAACAGTAATGGAGGTAATAAATATATGACATATATAGACAGAATCAAAAGCCTGCGTGAAGACAACGATAAAACGCAAACGGAAATCGCCGCCTATTTAGGAACCTCGCAAACCATGTATGCACGATATGAGCGAGGTGCAAACGAGCTGCCAATAAGACATTTAATAAAGCTGTGTGATTACTACGGCGTTTCTGCTGATTATATACTCTGCAGAAAAGATAATGAAGGTCATTACCGTTATTAACCACAACCTGTACCAATCAGAATATCCATATAAAGAAAACACCAAGAATCTTGATTTTCTTGGTGTTTTATTTATATAATCCCTCGGCGTTCTGCCTCTTTTAACAATTCGGGCTGAATCAAAGGGTATGTCCAGCTCTCAATCAGTTTTTCGGTTATGATAATTTTTTCTATTTCACTGTGCAGCTTTTCCTCAAACTCATAAATATCAGCATAGCAAAGAAGCCCGAAGGTTTCCTGTCCGTCAAAATTATCTTCAGCAGTAACCGAATAAACACAAATCGGTTTCAAATCAAATTTCAATGCACCCGTTTCCTCATAAAGCTCTCGGCGTGCGGTATCCATAATATCCTCATTTTCTTCCCGATGTCCGCCGGGCACCTCATAGGTATCCCTTTCTTTATGCTTGCAGAATACCCACTTGCCCTGTGTTTTGGAAATAATAACAGCAAATTTTAAAAGCTCGTCCGAAATGCTGTCATAAAACTTCACCTTAGTCATTTTCCTCAACCCTCTCAAGAAATATTTTGTTATGGAAAGCACCATTTTTTATTGCCTTTTTGCCCTTAAGTTCCAGCACTTCCGTGAAGCTGCTGCCTGATGCAACGGCAAGTGCATCGGCAACCTCCATAATATCCGCAAGCTCCATACATTCACCGCTTTCAATATACTCATTAACCTCTTCAAGGAGTTTCTTTTTCAGCTCAGCAATATACTGCTCGTCATTGAGAATATATGTGATTGCCTTTTCTCCGTTTGTTTCAATAATCTTTGGTATATTATCACGCACTAACTTGTTATAAACTCTCATTTTAACCTCTTTTTCTGAAAATAATATGATGAAAGCCTGCAAGGTGTTTAAAATCATCCATGACAGAAACGCTCATTTCCAAATCAAGCATCGTGTCAAAGCAAGTATGGTCAAGTTTAATTTCATTACGCTGTAATGGATAAAACGCACCTATACCATAAATATCCTTAACATCAAAATCATCACTTAAACGACTGATTATTTCATCATCACTATATGTTTTTATTTCACCGAATTTCTGCGATACGGAATTTTTTCCGTTTATCATTGTCTTAGCCTTTTCAATATCGTTTTCAAGCACAATTTTCTGCATGATTCTGCCGACTCTGTTATGCTTTACAATCGACCTCATAATACAATAGATAAAACAAGCAGCCCAAAAAAGACTGCTTGAATCATTTGTTAGATAGACTTAAGGAGAGCAGGAAGCTTTGCAATTGTAGCACCTAATCTCCAGAAGATTGCACTGAAACCAACAAAGCTTGATTCGTCATCATTAAGCATTTTGAGAAGACCCTCTGCCTGTGCAGGTGAGAACGCACCCATACTCATTGCTATGAAGTTACGGATTGGAATCTGTGTTGCCATTGCAGCAAGCATCTTGCCATCACCATTAGCATCACTGCCCATACCTGACATAATCTTTTCAATCAGACCGCAGAGTCTGCCGCCCCACTTTGTATGACGGGCATCATTCAGACAGCAATAAATATCAATCTTTCTGCTCTTATCAATTTCAGGGCTTGGCAATGTACCGTAAACAGCCGCAAAATCATCACGTGTGATGTTTGCCACATCATTGTAATAGTTAGGAGCAGTAGCTCTGTAATCAGGAATTGCAGCATCAACAGTTGACTCAACTGTCATTGTAGCTGTTAATCTGATGTCACGGCTTGAAGCGGCAACCATAATATCAAACTCACCTGTTTCAACCTGCCAGTCACCAAGCTCAACATTGTAGAAAGCAAATGCTCTCTTTGAAAGGTCAAGTGAAACCTCAGCCTCCTCGCCTGCCTTAATGAATACCTTCTTGAAGGCTCTGAGCTCTTTAACAGGGCGATAGATTGTTGATTCCTTATCAGCAACATAAACCTGTGCAACCTCTGCACCGTCAACGTCGCCTGTGTTCTTAATCTTGAATGAAACGGTTACTGTGTCAGTATCCTTAATCTTATCAGCAGACAGCTTAATGTCACTGTATTCAAATGTGGTGTATGAAAGACCGTGACCAAATGGGAAGAGAACCTCTTTCTTAGCAGCATCGTAGTAACGATAGCCGATAAATACAGACTCTCTGTGCTCACTTGTAACAGGACCGCCCGGATAATTGCCGTATGTAGGATTATCACTGAAGGAAAGCGGATATGTTTCAGATGTTTTACCTGACGGGTTAACTGCACCTGTAAGAATGTTAGCAACTGCAGCACCGCTTGCCTGACCGCCTAAGCCTGAGTTAAGGAGAGCCTTAGCATCGTCAACCCAAGGCATATGAACAACAGAGCCGCCTGCAAGAACAACTGCCGTGTTCGGGTTAGCAGCAGCTACTGCTGAAACAAGAGCATTGTGATTTGAAGGCATTTCAATGCTTTCTCTATCGTAGCCCTCGCCCTCAAATTCTTCAGTAAGACCAACAAATACAACAGCAACATCGCAAGCCTTTGCAGCAGCACAAGCCTCTTTGATAAGCTGGTCATCACTCTTTCTGTTCTTATCCTTCTTTGTAGGAGCTGATTTATAGTAGCCCTGTGCATAGGTCATATCAACACCGAGCTTCTTCATTTCATCAAAGGCATTTGAAAGCATTGTCGGGTTAATTACAGATGAGCCTGCACCCTGGAAACGAGGAGCCTTAGCCATTTCACCGATAACTGCAACCTTCTGACCCTTTTTGAGAGGAAGGAGATTATCGTTATTTTTAAGAAGAACCATTGAACCCTCAGCAATTTTCTGAGCAATTTTATGGTGTGCTTCCTTATCAAATGTATGAGTTTTCTCAAGAGCAGGCTTTGACTTAACAATCAAATCAACTACCTTGTCAACTCTCTCATTCAGAACACTTTCATCAAGTGTTCCGTTATTGACAGCCTCAATAATTCTTTTCGCATTCAGTGTGCCTGATGACGGCATTTCAAGGTCTGTACCTGCTTTCAAGCCGGGGATACGGTCAACAGATGCACCCCAGTCTGTAACGATAAGACCCTCAAAGCCCCACTCACCGCGGAGCACCTTTTTCTGGAGCCATTCGTTCTGAGAAGCATAAACACCGTTGATACGGTTATAGGAGTTCATAATTGTCCAAGGCTGAGCTTCTTTAACAGCAATCTCAAATGCAGGGAAATAAATTTCACGCATGGTTCTTTCATCGATAACCTCGTTGAGCACCATACGGAATGCTTCCTGTGAGTTACAAGCAAAGTGCTTAAGTGAAGTACCAACGCCCTTTGACTGAACGCCGTTGATTACTGCAGCAGAGCATTTGCCTGCAAGCAGCGGATCTTCACTGAAATACTCAAAGTTACGTCCGCAAACAGGTGAACGCTTAATGTTTGTACCGGGACCGAGGATTGTTGAAACCTTCTCCTTTAAACACTCCTGACCCATAGCTTCGCCCTCTGCTCTTAGAAGCTCCTCATCCCATGAACAGGATGATGTTGCAGCGGGTGGGAAGCAAGTGGTAGGAACGGAGTTGCCAAGACCGATACCGCCGCTCTTCTTTTCTCCTTCAGGCTCAACGTAATCCTTACCCTTCTGCTTACGCAAGCCGTGAGGTCCGTCTGTAATCATAATTTCCGGAAGACCAAGCTCCGGTGCTGACTCTAAATGCCAGTAGTCATGACCTGAAACAAAAGCAGCCTTCTGCTCCAGCGTCATTTTTTTTATAATCTCTGGATGTTTCATAAAAAACGCTCCTCTCAAATTTTTACAACTACCATTATACAATAAAAATACATTCATTACAACAATTATTTTTGTCAATTATAACCATTATTCTTTGATAATATCATAATTCTTAAATGATTCATAACAAAGAATAAACCTCCCTGCAAGGCAGCAGAGAGGTTTTGGAATTATTTAATTAATTCACGGATAACAGCCTCAGCCTTTTTGACATCAGCCTTGCCGCGTGAGTTCTTCATAACATAGCCGAACATCACATTGATAGCTTTGTCCTTGCCGTTTTTAATATCTTCAACAGCCTTAGGGTTCGCATCAATCGCACCCTGACAAAGCACTCTGAGATCATCGTCGGAAAGACCAGC
This sequence comes from Ruminococcaceae bacterium UBA7101, assembly GCA_002493325.1. Classification (GTDB taxonomy): domain Bacteria; phylum Bacillota; class Clostridia; order Oscillospirales; family Acutalibacteraceae; genus Eubacterium_R. The sequence continues at coordinate 10,188 of DKYL01000067.1, read as the reverse complement.
AAGGTCATCCTCCTTGACATACTCGGTAACATCCTTACCGCTTTCAAGCATCTGAGCAAGAACCTCTTTAGCCTTGTTTGCACGGATTTTCTTTTCGTCAATCAGCTTAACAAGTGCCGCAAGCTGTGAGGAGGTTGTTTTGATTTCAAAATTCTCCTTGTCCTCCTCAGTCTGCAGGGTTGCAAAAATAGGACCGATAATCATATTCAGCACATTGCCTGCACTTGCGCCTTCATTAACTGCACCGTCAAAAAATGCAGTAACATTTTTATATTTATAAATCAGTCTTGCATTATTTTCAGGCAGACCCATTTCAAGATACCTTTTCAGCTTGGCATCAGGGAGTTCAGGCAGTGATGCTCTGATACCTTCAACCATTTCGGGTGAAATATAAAATCGTAAAATATCAGGCTCAGGGAAATAACGATAGTCGTCAGCATTCTCCTTTGTACGAAGAACATAGACTGTGTCACTGTTCGCATCATAACGCATGGTGGACTGAATTACCTTTTCGCCTGAATCAAGGATATCCTCCTGTCTTTCCATTTCAAGCTCCATAGCACGGACAATGTTTGAAAGAGAGTTGATATTCTTAATCTCTGTTCTTGTACCCCATGGCTCGCCTTTTTCGTGAAGAGAAATGTTAACATCGCAGCGCATGGAGCCCTCCTGCATTTTACAGTCGGAAACGCCTACATTACGCATAATTAACTGAAGCTTTTCGGCATATTCCCTTGCCTCCTGCGGTGTTTCAATATCCGCCATGGAAACAATTTCAATAAGCGGAACACCACCACGGTTATAGTCAACATAGGTATAGCCGCCGTCGTGAACAAGCTTGCCTGCGTCCTCTTCAATATGAATACGCTCAATTCTGATTTTTTTGCCGCTGTCAAGCTCAACATAACCATTAACACAAACAGGCTCATCGAACTGTGAAATCTGATATGCCTTAGGCAAATCGGGGTAAACATAGTTCTTTCTGTCCATATGTGAATTGTTGTTAATATCACAGTGAACAGCAAGACCTGCTCTCACGGCATATTCAATAACAGACCTGTTGAGTATCGGGAGTGAGCCGGGCTGACCTGTGCAGACAGGGCAGCAATGGGTATTCGGCTCGCCGCCGAACTGTGTTGTACAGCCGCAGAAAATTTTTGTTTTTGTTGCAAGCTCAATATGTGTTTCAATACCGCATACTAACTGATAGCTCATATTGCCGCACCTCCCTCAAAATCTGCTACACCGATTGGGGCATTCTTTTCATAAAAATAAGCAGCGTTCATAATTGTTTTTTCACTGAACTTTTTACCGATAAGCTGCATACCAATCGGCAAACCATTGCTGTCATTTTTAACAGGCACACTGATTGCAGGAACACCTGTAATATTAATCGGAACAGTTGCAATATCACTTAAATACATATCAACAGGTGATGCACCCTTGTAATTAAGCGGGAATGCAGTGTTTGGCGCTGTCGGAGCAATCAGCACATCACAGCTATTGAAAATCTCATCAAAATCAGCAATAAGATTTTCACGGAGAAGGCAGGCTTTTTTGTAATAAGCGTCATAATAGCCTGAGGAAAGCACATAGGTGCCCAGCATAATTCTGCGCTTAACCTCGTCACCAAAGCCCTCTGTACGGGTTTTTAAAATCATTTCCTCAACATCATTAAAGCTTTCAGGTCTGTAACCATAGCGGATACCGTCATATCTGCCAAGGTTTGAGGATGCCTCGGCACAGGCAATAATATAGTAAACAGGGAGAGCCTGCTTTAAAACAGGCAGACTGATTTCAACAATCTCTGCACCGTTATCCTCATAAAACTTGATGGCACTGTCAATTGCGTCCTTAAGCTCAGGGTTAATACCCTCAAAATATTCCTTTGCCACACCGATTTTCAAGCCCTTAACATCAGCACTGTCAAGGCTGTCGGCAATATTGCCGAATTTAAAATCAACACTGGTCTGGTCGTTGGCATCAACGCCTGCTATGGTATCAAATACAAGTGCAGTGTCCTTAACTGAATTTGCCATAACACCAATCTGGTCAAGGGATGAGCCGTAGGCAATAAGACCGTAACGTGAAACTGCACCATAGGTCGGCTTAAGTCCAACAATACCGCAGAAGCTTGCAGGCTGACGAACAGAACCGCCTGTATCAGAGCCAAGAGCATAGGCTGCAAGGTTAGAACAAACTGCACTTGCACCGCCACCTGATGAACCGCCTGTTACGTGGTTAACATTCCTTGGGTTGAGCGGTGCACCGTAATAAGAGGTTTCACTGGTTGAGCCCATTGCAAACTCATCCATATTGGTTTTGCCGAGCATAACCGCACCCTGTGCCTTAAGCTTTGTCCAGACAGTTGCATCATAATAAGGTCTGAAGCCTGTAAGAATTTTTGATGCACAAGTAGTTAAATCACCGTCACTGCAGATATTATCCTTAAGAGTCATAGGAATACCTGTTAATGCAGTTGCTTTTCCGTCCGCAATCAGCTTATCGGCAGCCTTTGCATTTTCAATTGCCTTATCGAAGGTAGTTGAAACATAGGCATTGTATTTTTTATTATCACTTTCAATAGCGGCAATATATTTTTCAGTCAGCTCTACTGATGAAATATCACCGCTTTTGAGCATTTTTGATAAAGGTGAAATAAGCTCTCTCATTTATATTCCTCCCTTAACACAGAACATACCTTTTGAGCCATTGACATTTGAAAGAATTTTTTCATTCGGCAATGACTCCTTAACAACATCTGCACGGAATTCCTCTGCAGGTGTTGCTGTTGATGATACATTTCTGATTTTTTCAGCATCACCCTCAACCGAGTTATTGATTGTATCGGCAAAGGCAATAATATCATCCATATCTTTAATTATTTTATCAAGCTCCTCGTCTGAGAACTCCAAACGTGCCAGACGGGCAAGCTTTAAAACTTCATCTTTAGTTATCATATCAACACCTCAATTATTTTCTGAGTTTGATGTGCACTTCACGGAGCTGCTGCTCTGTGATTTCATTAGGCGCACCGCACATCAAATCCTGTGCCTTGCCGTCCATCGGGAAAGCAATAACCTCACGGATATTTTCCTCATTTCTGAGGAGCATAATCATACGGTCAACACCCGGTGCCATACCTGCGTGGGGAGGTGCACCGAACTGGAATGCAGTATATAATGCACCGAACTTAGCCTTGAGCACTTCCTCGTCATAGCCTGCAATCTCAAATGCCTTCTTCATAATATCAATATCGTGGTTACGAACTGCACCTGATGAAAGCTCAACGCCGTTGCACACAATATCATACTGATAAGCGAGAATGGTGAGCGGGTCTTCATTTTCAAGAGCCTCTAAACCGCCCTGCGGCATGGAAAATGGATTGTGGGTAAAGCCGATTTTCTTTTCCTCTTCCTTATATTCATACATCGGGAAATCATTGATAAAGCAGAATCGGTATGCATTCTTTTCAATAAGGTCAAACATTTCGCCGAGCTTTGTTCTGATCTGACCTGCATATGAAGCAGCCTGTGCCTCGCTGTCAGCAATAAAGAAGATAGTATCGCCAACCTCAAGACCAGCCATATCTGCAAGCTCTGTTTTCATATCCTCAGGGATAAACTTATCAATAGGTCCTTTATAGCTCTTATCCTCCTGAACAAGCAGGTAGCCAAGACCGCCCATACCGATTGACTGCGCAAATTTAAGGAGCTTTTCGTGCTTGCCCTTAGATATTTCAGCGTGCACCTTGATTGCTCTGACAGTCTGACCGTGGAAAGGCTTGAAAGTACATCTCTGGAAGAAATCGGTTACATCAATGATTTTAAGGGGGTTTCTCAAATCAGGCTTATCTGTGCCGTACTTAAGCATAGCCTCTTTAAAGCTGATAACAGGATAAGGAGCGTCAGTAACAGAATATCCCTCAGGTGCAAACTTCTTAAAGGTTTTTGTTAAAATTTCCTCGCCTACTCTGAACACATCCTCCTGTGTAGCAAAGCTCATTTCAAAGTCAAGCTGATAGAATTCACCCGGTGAACGGTCTGCTCTTGCGTCCTCATCACGGAAGCAGGGTGCAATCTGGAAATACTTGTCAACACCCGAAACCATAAGCAGCTGCTTATACTGCTGAGGAGCCTGTGGCAGAGCATAGAACTTGCCCTTATGCACACGGCTCGGAACAACATAGTCACGAGCACCCTCAGGTGAAGATGCACAAAGAATCGGAGTCTGAATTTCAAGGAAGCCCATATTGGTCATTTCCTGTCTGAGGAAGGAAACCACCTTGCTTCTGAAAATCATATTTTCCTTAACCTTTTGATTTCTTAAATCAAGAAAACGGTACTGTAATCTTTTATCCTCTCTTGTTTCCTTAGAGGTCTGGATTTCAAAAGGAAGCGGCTGACGCACCTTGCCGAGAACAGTAACCTTTTTAGCCTCAACCTCAATGGTGCCTGTTGCAATTTTAGGATTAATTGTATCCTCATCACGTTTTTCAACCAAGCCCTCAATGGAAATACAGTCCTCCTTTGAAATACCGTCAAGCAGACTTGTGTCACGCATAACCACCTGCATAACACCCTGCATATCACGAAGGTCAATAAAGGATACACCGCCGTGGTCACGAATATTCTCAACCCAGCCTGCAACCTTAACTGTGCTGTCAATATCAGCCTCACTGAACTGATCAAGTGTTTTTGTTCTGTAAAGTGTAGAAAACTCCATAAAATCAATCTCCATTCAAAATAAAATAAGCAGTCTTAAGTCCCAATAGGACGAAAGACTGCTTCCGTGGTACCACCTAAATTAGCCGAAAAACGGCTCACTCAAAGGGATTAACGCTCCCTAAACGCCTGATTCTACTTGTGCCATGCACGTTCCTTCAGGGACTCATGGGTGTTTTTCACATTCTGCTTGTGCCTGCTCACACCAACCGCAGGCTCTCTTAAACAGCGGCAAAAAGCTACTCGCCCAATCAAAGTCTTAAAATATATTGTTATAATAACATTAATTTTATTATTAGTCAATAATTACTTTTTTAGGAATGAAATTTCAGATTATTTTCAATACGGATATTCTGTAAGGTAATATTATTCCCCCTGCGATTCCATATATTCACGCCAATTTTCAATTTCTAAAAGACAATCATCAATTTTTCTTGGCTCTTCCCAAATAACTTTAACATCGGAATAATCATCCATAAACATTACCCAATCCAAGTCCGAGTAATCTTTACTGTCATCGGCATCCATAAGCCAAAAGCGTTCCTGAAATATATATTCTTCAACAGGATCACCCCAGTTATATGAGGTTTTATCAATATCAAATTTTATGGTAAACTCGCTCTTTTTATGACTGATATTGATTACATCCGACTGTGCAGCTGTATTGAAATATCTTGTTTCACCGCCGCATTCCTCACCTTGCAGACATACATTATTATATTCTTTAAAATCAAAGAACCATGTTTTGGCAGTTCCTTTGATTTCAAATCTGACTATATTTTCATTATCAATACTTTCATAAGCTGTAATGGAGTCAACATCAAAAAGCAACTTATGTCTTCTGTACCAATAATAAATACTCAATGAAGATACAGTCAAAGCTATAATCAAAAAAAGTGATATTAATATTATAATGTCTTTCTTTTTCATAATTAATCTGCCTTTTGTCTGATTTGTCTTTCGCACAAAATATGCATAACAATCTCAAGAAGATAAATCACAAGTGTGATATACCATCCTATGCCTGCACCGCCGATTATTAAACCAAGCACAATAAACACTGCTGTATTGATTACACTGAAAATCATATTTCTTAAAAAGCCTGTTTTAGTAACAGAGAATAATGATGAAATAATAACGGCAAGGCTCAGTACAACCACCAATGCCATACTCACAAGGGGCATTATCACATCACCTATCTGTATTTCACTATTGATAAGACCCATTATCAGGGATATAAGGCTGACATCACCATACATAGGCAGGCACATAGATGCAAGGGGCGTGAAAAACAGCACAAGCCTTACAATCAAAAGCGGTGACGCAACGGAGCTTGATTTCAGAATACCTAAGAAATGATTGACGGCATCAACCTCTTTTTTTGCGTTTACCTCATCGGCAGCAAGTCTTTCCTCCATATTATAATACATAAGATTGACATTGCAGTGAGGACACTTTTCCTTCATATAAAAAGCACTTATCTTTTTGCCGCATTTGGGGCATAGATTATTTTTATTCATTTACATCCCCTCCTGATACCTCTTTAGATAACTGTTCACGGCGCACTTTCATATCAGCTCTTATACCCTCAAGCTTTTTGCCTGTAAGATCATAGAAAAGATAAGGAACAATAGACAGCAAGCCAAGCAAATACGGAATAATTGTGAATAATGCCCATATGTATAAATCCGTATGCTCACCCTTAATCGTTATCTGCTCACCAGCTGCATTCTTAGTAAATGTAAGTCCGATAACCGGAAGTAACGCTGTACCGAGTGAGGTTGAAATTGAACCTGTGAGCTTGCCCACAAAGGTTAAAACAGAGAAGGATACACCCTCATTTCTCTCACCTGTTTTCCATTCCATATAATCAACGGTATCACCAATCATTTCTGTAGGTATAACCATATTGATTGTGTTAAAGAAAGAGAAAATGAAATTCTGAATCATAAGAAGAACAGAAATAACAACAATGTTTGAGTTATAAAAGCCCAATCCGATAAAGAATACAAGAGAGCTGACAACTGCACGGCATATAATGTTGAGCAGTACAACCTGCCTGTTATCAAATTTTTTCTTAAGCTTCGGAATTAAAAGATATGTCAAAAATCCAAAAATAGTTCCGGGAAGGTTTATCCACAAAACAGCAGAATTCAGGTTTAAAACCTCAGAATAATAATAGGTCTGGAATACACCTGCAAGTCCTGCTAATGCACCTATAACATTACCGATAATAATAAGCAGCAGCGGCTTATTTTTAAACATAACTACAAAGCCCTCAAGAACAGACGGCTCCTTTACAGACTGAACAACTCGTTCTTTTGTCTTTCTGCCTGCAAGAGAGAACAGACCTAAAATCATAATTGCTGCGATTATAGCCAATATCAGGAAATCCTGTGAAAGAGTCAGATCCCAAACATGGTTATTTGAAAGGTCCATCATAACAACCAATAAAGGTGTTGCCAATCCGCCAAAAATGCTTGAAATCAATCTTGCACTTGAAATTGCTCTTGTTCTGTCTGCCGGTGACGGAGAAATAGCTGTGCTCATACCCCAAAACGGAACATCACCTATTGTATAGAAAAATTCCCATATAAAGTACGATATATACATATATACAATTTTAACAGTAGCTGTTTTTGCATCTGCTAAAATCTCCGGTCCTGCAAAAAGCATAATTGTTGCTATTGACAACGGAATCGGAACAAAAAGAAGATATGGTCTGAGTTTACCATAACGTGTTCTCGTTTTATCAATCAGACCGCCCATAATCGGATCATTGATTGTGTCCCATATTCCGAGAACGATAATCATTGTAGCAACTGCCGGTTCCGGAATTCCGAAAACCTTTGTAAAAAACAGTGAAAGATAGCCGCCTGCCACAAGATTATAGCCGAACACCTGCCCTGCGTTGGCAAAGCCATAGGCTAAATTTTCCTTTACGCCTACATAGCGCTTTTCATTCCCCTTCTCAGCCATAGTTCCCCCTCCTGCTGATATTCTTCATAATTATACTATAATAAAAAAGGGCTGACACTGTCAACCCTTTTAGTAAATTATTTAATTCAGCTTACTCTGCAGTTGTATCGGTTGTGCCCTTTGCCGAATAATCAGCAACTCGGTTCTCCATCTCAGAATACTCATTTGTATTCATATCCTTTTTAAGCACCTTGGTACCGTCAAAGGAAATAAGATATTCACCAACTGTTTTCATTGAAAAAGTTTTAGTGCCGTCATCAGATGTGGAATCCTCATTCTGAGTAACTATATTGGCAACAACCTTTACATAATTGCCGCCGTCGTGCTCATAGCCGTTTGAGGCAACCATAATACTGTAATCCTCAGCTACATCCTGAAGTCCAAGCTCTTCAACTGTATAATAATTTTTAATATAGTTGATTGCATCTGAATCCTTGATTTTTGCATCTGCGGTTGTTACCTGACCTGACGGAAGCGTACTTTCAGTAGTACTTTCATTGTCTTTTTTATCGGCAGAGCAGCCTGCAAAAACTGCAATAAGCATAGCAGCAGCCAGAAGGATAGACATAAATTTTTTCATATTATCAGTCCTCGTCGCAGCAGTCACATTCCTCTTCAATTTCAAATTCAAGCATCTCACCGCAGTTAGGGCAAGGGATAGTACCGCTGAGAACAGTTTCCTCATCTACTGTAATTTCAGCACCACAGAGTGGGCACTCAACCTCAAACTCCTCGCACTCGTCATCACAATCGCAGCAGTCATCACAGTCACAGAAGTCAAAATCGTCGTCATCAATAAGGTAATCCTCAACCTCAGCCAAGTCCTCATCAACAGCGTCAATCTGCTCTGCCATAAGCTCCATACCCTCAGTTACATCGTCGATATCCTCACAAATATTTGTTAAAACATCAACAATAGCGTTGAAAACCTTGGTTTCCTTTTTGTTTGCATCCAAATCCAGTCCGTCAAGCAGACCCTTTAAATAGCCCAAGCTCTCAATTGTTTCCATAATAAAGCTCCTTTACACTCTATATAATAAATCTGAATTTATGCTCTTTCCATATATTCACAGGTTCTTGTGTCAATTCTGATCATATCGCCTTCGTTAATGAAAAGCGGAACACGAATTTCTGCACCTGTTTCAACCTTTGCCGGCTTTAATGTATTTGTTGCAGTGTTGCCCTTAAGACCCGGCTCGGTTTCAGTAACCTCAAGTGTTACAAAGGTAGGCGGTTCAACACCGAAAACCTTGCCCTTGTATGAAAGGATACGGCAAATCTCGTTTTCCTTAACATACTTGAAGTTGTCTGACAAATCAGCCTCAGCAACAGGAACCATATCAAAGGTTTCATTATCCATAAAATAATATAATCCGTCATCATTGTATGAGTAAGCCATTTCTCTTCTCTCAATAAATGCAGTCGGGAATTTAGCTGATGGATTGTAGCTCTTTTCTGTCACTGCACCTGTGATAACATTTTTTGTTTTTGTTCTTACGAAAGCAGCACCCTTACCCGGCTTTACATGCTGGAACTCAACAACCTGCAATACGTTGCCGTCCTCCTCGAATGTAACGCCGTTTCTGAAATCACCTGCTGATACCATAATTTATACCTCCAAGATTTATAATCTTAATTTCTTACTTTACCATTTTATATTATTTCAAGCAATAAATCAATACCCATTTTATAGCTATCTTTGCCATAACCGCAAATTTGTTTGACACAAACATCGGTAATAACAGAATTTTTTCTGAAATCCTCTCTTTTGTGTATATCCGACATATGCACCTCAACAAAAGGAGTGAACTCACTGACAGCCTCAATCGCATCACGGATTGCATAGGAATAATGGGTGTAAGCACCTGCATTAATGACAACTCCGTCAAATTCATCCTTGCTCTCGTGGATTATATCAATCAGATCCCCCTCGTGATTAGACTGAAAAAATGTCATTTTAGCACCGTTTGCCTTGCCGTAAAGCTTAAGCTCATCATTAATCTGCTTTAAGGTTTCGCCACCATAGACATTCTTTTTTCTTATGCCCGTCATATTCAGATTAGGACCGTTTAAAACAAGTATCTTTTTCATATTATTTATCACCAAGAAATATATTAATCCAAATTATACCTTAAGTCAATAAAAAAATATGAGAGTACACAACTGTACTCTCATATGTAGCTTGCCATTGGCTTACTTAAACTTTCTTTTACGAGCAGCCTCGCTCTTCTTTTTACGAGCAACAGATGGCTTTTCATAATGCTCTCTCTTACGAACTTCCTGGATAATACCGTCACGAGAAGTCTGGCGCTTAAATCTGCGAAGTGCGCTGTCAAGAGTTTCATTCTCTTTAACTTTTACTTGGCTCATTCAATTCCCTCCCTTTTCCTCTTTCGGGGGTATTTGATACTTTGTTAATATCTGTGCACGATTATATACAAAAATATTCTAAAAGTCAAGCATTTTGACAAGAAATATGAAAATT
>DKYL01000080.1:1313-14261 GCA_002493325.1 Ruminococcaceae bacterium UBA7101 | reverse complement strand
AATATAATGATTTTCAATATAAAATATATTACAAATTTGTTACACCTCATATGAAAATACTGTATATTATCAGCAAAAAACACCCCTGAAAAATATCAGGAGTGTTTAAATCAACTATACCTTATAATTAATAAATTTATCAAACAATGGAAGATACTTTGAATTTTCTTTTTTCATTACCGCAAAATCCTTAGCATTTACATAGCCGTCATTATTAACATCACAAGTCGGTAAAACAAGCCTTGTATCTGAATTTGGTGTAACAAATATTTTAGAAGTCTTACCGTTAAGCGTTATATCCAATGATGCGGGACTTTCGTTAAATGAAATAACAGTGCCGCTGCCAATCTCACTTCCATTGACTAACAGCTCATCAATCATAATATCGCTTGGTTCACCGCTTGGGTCAGCCATAGCATATGCAGAAATGTTGTAATCAAAGCTATCAACATTCACGCTGACATTATAGGTACACGTGTCACTTGTATCCCACATTAATGCATCAAAATAATAGGTTTCACCTGCTTTAAAGGAATAGGATACTCTGAAATTCAAACCGTCACCGTTGCCGTCACCTGTCAGCAGTCTGTTAAAATTGCTGTCATAAATAAAGCATTTGGTATAATAACTGCCTGTTGATGCAAAAGTAACCGTGCAATCATGCTTGGTCTTTATCGGATAATATGCGTGCATACCGGGTTTTACGATTCTTACCTTAAAATCTGAAAACTCAATTTCACTGCAGTTAAAATTAATATTATTCTTTACAGCGTAAAAAAGTGCATATGAGCCGGATTCAGCATTAACAACAAAATCTTCTTTTCCGAAAGCAAAGGAACTATCTGCAATTTTTGTGATATTCGGTGAAAGGGTCAGCTCTTTTAAAGACGTGCAGGATGCAAAAACAGAACTGCCGATTGTTTTAACCGAGTTCGGAATTTCAACACGGCTGACATTTTTAAATCCTGCAAAAGAATTAGAGCCGATAGCTGTAATGCCATCCTCAATGATTACCTTTTTTGCCGACTGTGAATATGTACGCCACGGAGCAGAATATTCATCCGCATAATCATCCATAGCACCGCTGCCTGTTATATGCAGTGTTGCTGTGGATTCATCATAATAATAGTCAATATCATTTGCAAATACAACGGCAGTAACAGATAATGATGAAACAATCAAAATTAGCGACAGAAAAACAGGAATATATTTTTTTAAAATACGCATAAAATCACCTACCTGTATAAACCTTTAAAATTGCCTTTGCACGTTTTTTAACCATATCAGCCAGTGCTTTCGGCTCAAGCACTTTTATATCGTCGCCATACTGCATAAGCCAGGATACAAAGCCGTCGCTTATGGTAGCATCAACAGTCGTTTCAAAATGCGTCACCTCGTTTGCCGTCAGACGTATTGACGGACCGAAACGGTCAATCATTTCTTCCTGCAGGTGCAGTGCACACCGCAGCTTTACACTGCATTTTTCACCTGAAAACATATTGAACATATGTGAGCTGTAATCCTGTGCATCAAAAGTATCTTTATAGCTGCTGACCTCACTGACAGGTCTTGCAGAATCGCTGAGAATGTTCAGCTTTTTCATTCTGTCAATTCTCAGATTCATCAGATTGTCATACTTCTCGTGATTGCACACCAGGTAATAATGGTCATCCTTCCAGATGAGAGCATATGGAGAAACTCTGAAGGTTTTTTCCGTATATTTCTTTTTATTTTCAACGTCAATCGAACGTCTTTTATATACAAATTTAACCTTTTTCTTTTCACTGATAGCCTCGTGCAGACGGTCAATGGTAATATAAATTTCTTCATTATCACATTTTGCACTGTTTGTTTCAACATATACACGGCTGAAAAGCGAATCTGCCTGTCCGTTTGAAACAAGACATTTTAATTTTTCTACAAGTGACTTTGTCTTTTTCGGTGTGATAAAGCCTGCACTTGTAACGGCATCAATCAGCAGAACAACCTCAGGAATTTCAAAGCGTCTGTTAGCAAGAAAATAACCGCGCTTAGGTGTAAACACCTTTATTATGTCACAGCCAAGCTCATTCAGTGCATCAACCTGAGTGTAAACAGACTTTCGTTCACATTCAATACCATATTCCGCCAGACCGTCAATAATATCGTTGGTTGTCAACGGATTTTCTTCATCACTGCGTTCTTCAAGCATTCTGTAAATCAAAAATGCTTTGAGCTTATTTTTCTGCATAACATCACCATTTGACATTATACTACATTTTATCAAGCTTTTCAACTATTGTTCTAAAAACGGGACAGCAGTCACCTGCTCCGCTTTCGCCATCCTCACGCAGAACTACTATTGTAAATTTGGGATTTTCAGCAGGATAAAATCCTGCAAACCATGTGTTGAGAATTTCACGCTTATTATCATAAATTCCCGACTGCGCAGTTGCTGTTTTGCCTGATGTTTTATTATCATAATTCGCCATAGAGCCCGTTCCGTCAGTAACAACATAATGCATATATTCACGAAGTGTTTTTGCTGTTTTTTCACTGATAACCGCATTTTTCTCAACATCAAGCAATTCAAGCGTAGGGTAATGATAATTCCCGCCATTTGCAATGCAAGAAACTACTGACGCAAAGTGAACAGGGCTGTCAGTGAGCTGTCCCTGACCGAAACCAAGAAGAGAAAGCTGCCCTTTTGATTCTAAAGATGCCAGTGTCGGGAAATGACCACCGCTTATATTCCAATTTGAATATAATTCAAACGAATCACCGAATCCAAACTTTTTTGCTGTTGAATAAAGCTTATTCTCACCCAGCTTTAAAGCAAGATTAACAAAATAACAATTGCAGGAGTTTGCCAGAGCATTTTTCATATTCTGCAAGCCGTGAGAATGATTTTTCTGACAATTGAATTTTGTGTCACCGACTTTAATTGAGCTTGTGCAGTTATACAGCAGATTTACATTATTCTCTATCGCACAGGCTGCAACAACTAATTTGAAAATTGAACCTACCGCATAATTTGATAAAGCTCTGTTATTAAAATCATCACCCATGCTTACGGAGGCGATAAGCTGTGAGGTTTCAGTGTCCATTACTACTACTGCACCCTTTTCTATACCCTTTGATGCATCCTCACAGATTTTCTGTATTTCACTGTCAACGGAAATGATTGCACCATCTCTTGAATCATAATTGTTGTCAATAACCTCAGTGTTGTAACCTGTTAACACTCTGCCGAATGCATCAACGGAAAAATTAACAGACAGTGAGCCTATTTCTTCATTATTAAAGTATTCAAGACCTCCGCACTGATAATCAATAATATGTCTGCAAAGCTGATTATCAGTGTCACTTTCAATCTTTTCAAAAATCTGAATATATTGTGTATCTGCCCTTTTGTCTACCTTTCTGATAATCGGATAACCCTTTGACAGCTCTTTGGTTATTTCATTGATTTCATTTTTATCAAAAAGCTTATCAAGCTCTGACATACATTTTTCATTAGGTCGGATAACAGCCATAAGAGATACGGAATTATTATTCAGTTTTATTCCGCGTCTGTCATAAATATACGGCTTAAGCTTGCCGATTTCAAGCGTATAGCTGTTATAAGTATCACTGACCTGATATGTTTTTGACATCGCAATATATCCGCATCTGCCTGCAATTGCAGTAAAAATAAAAATCATGGCTATCATTAGTGACAAGCTTCTTTTATGCATAAAAATACCCCCGGTTTAGTTTTAACCGAGGGTTAATGATTATTCACTTCTTTGTCTGCGGAATATAGCATCTGATGAAACAGGCACATTACATTTAAATGAATAGGTATTTGTTGCCTTATTTGCGACAGAGCTATTCTCTCCTGCCGTTTCATTATAAAGCTCTTCAACAGTAATCTTATAAGGCTTTTTACCGGGCTCAACAACCTCTAATTCATCACCTTCAAAGAACCTGTTTCGCTGATCAACAATCAGCCTGCCGTCTTTATAATCGTTGTACAGTGCACAAACGTCCCAATTGCGTATATAACCGCCTGTATTGAGCACCTGACCATTCACCATAGGACCGAAATTAAAGCCTGTTGTGTACTCTCTGTGACTCATTTTTTCCATCTCATCAAGAATCCACTGTGAAACCTTAAAATCATCAGAGGGATTTTTCAGATATTCGTCAATGGCGTTTCTGTAAGCATATGTTACAATTGCAGTATAGTATTCACTCTTTGCTCTGCCCTCAATTTTAAATGAGTCAACGCCTGTATTAACAAGCTCAGGTATATGCTCAATCATACATAGGTCACGTGAATTGAAAATATATGTTCCGCTGTCATCCTGATTAACAGGGAAATACTGACCCGGTCTTGTTTCCTCTACAAGGTGATATTTCCATCTGCAGGGCTGTGCACAGTCACCGCGGTTCGCATCTCTTCCGACCATATAATCGGACAAAATGCATCTGCCTGAAAAGCTCATACACATTGCACCGTGAACAAACACCTCAATCTGCAAATCCTCAGGTGTTTTGTCCCTTATGGTTTTAATATCATCAAGCGACAGCTCACGTGCAGTAACAATGCGTTTTGCGCCCATTTCATAAAGTGTATTGGCGGTCTGATAGTTAACAATGCCAACCTGAGTTGACATATGAATTTCAACCTCAGGTGCATATTTTTTTGCCATAGCCATTACACCGATGTCTGCAATAATAAAGGCATCAATACCAATCTGAGCCGCATATTTCAGAAAATCAGGCAACGCTGCAATTTCATTATTTCTCGGCAGAGTGTTACAGGTTAAATAAACCTTTTTGCCATAGGCGTGGACAAGCTCCACCGCTTTTTTTAATTCCTCTGCATTAAAATTTGACGGATTGGTACGCATACCGAACTGTTCGCCGCCAAGGTAAACGGCGTCAGCGCCAAATTTTAAGGCAAGCTTTAATCTTTCAAAATCACCCGATGGTGAAAGTAATTCAATATTTCTCATAATCAATAATTCAGATAAGGTGCATAAGTGTTTTTCTTTTGTTCAAATTCCTGATTTGTTTCTGCAGTATACATATTACCCTTATTATCGTGGAAGAAGAAGTAATTATTGGAATCTGCAGGGTAAAGAGCTGCATTAATAGCGTCCATACCGGGGTTGCAAATCGGTCCTGCAGGCAAACCGACAACAGTTGATGACATATCTGTGCTGTAGTATGTGAGATAATAGTCAGCAGTGTGTGATGATGTTGAGGACAATGCAGGAGCAACCTTGTTTTTAATATAGTCACTTGTAGAGTCACAGCCGATTGAAGGGAAATTAACTGTATCTGCCAGACGGTTATGAAGAATAGCAGATATTTCCTTCATCTGGTCAACATCACCTGCTTCATACTGAATAATGGAAGCAATTGTAATAATTTCATACATCGAATAGCCGAGCTCTTTCGCACGCTCTCTGTGCTTCTCTGTAATCTTTGCATCACCGTTGGCAAGGAATTTCTTAATAACAGAGCTTGCACTTTCACCGACATAGAAATCATAGGTATCGGGGAAAAGATAACCCTCAAGCCTATAAGGGATTTTTTCATCAGCTTCAAGTCCGTTAACAAGTGAATAAGAGAAATCAACAGTCTGAATAACGGATAATAATGCTGCTTTATCACAAACCTCATTATTTACAAGCTTATCAACAATTTCTGCTGTTGACAAGCCTTCAGGGAATGGGATTCTTACTGTTTCAGCAGTTACATTGTTCCCGTGCATAGCCTGCAGCATACCCTCAAGACCCATTTTGGCATTGAGATAATAAACACCTGCTTCATAGCCCTTGTCCTCAAAATATACGCCGTTGCGCCACTGAGGACCTACCTGCTCTTCTCTGAACTTTGCAAAAAGCTTACAGAAATTTTTACACTTAATAAGTCCGTTGTCAGCAAGCAAATCCACAGCCTCATTCATATCGTTAAGCTGTTCATTAAGTGTTATTGTTACGGAAGAGCTGCTTTTAGTAATCGCAAGCACATCATTCATACAAAGAACTGCATAAATGGACAGAAGCATTGAAACGACAATTACAACAATAAAGAATATGTAAGTGCCGGCGATGCTTTGCCCCTTTTGAATTTTCGGCGCTCTTCTTTTAACTACAGCAGTCTGCTCAGCAGGCTTGACTGCTTCAGGTTCAGCAGCCTCCATATTTGAAAAATAAATATCCTTATTTTCCTGACTGGAAGTATCGGTAGGATTAATTCCGCTTTCATCCAGCTTGAATTCATCATTATCCATTGAAAATTCCTCCCGTTTTAAACAACAATTAAGCCGTTCTGAGTAATAATATAGTTAACAGGAATATCATACTCATCACGTGGCAGATTATCCTCAATCAATTCATTATAACACACTCCGACAGAAATTAAAGTATTATTTTTTAAAAATCTGTCATAATAGCCTTTGCCGTATCCAAGACGATAACCTTTTTTATCATAGGCAATAGCAGGAACAATACAGATTGAACCAGAAAAATCAATGACCTTTTCACATTTATTTATATCAGGCTCACGAACACCGAAAAAGCCAGCCTTTAAATCATGTATTGAGCGGATATAATAAAACTCCATATTCCCGTTATCGTCAGTACAAACAGGTAAAGCGACTTTCTTTCCAAGCAGTAAGGCATCATTTATACAATCATCCATATTGATTTCATCATCAAGGTGGGCATAAAGCAACACCTGCTTTGCATCCAAATACAAATCACTGCAGATTAGATTTTCTCTTATAAATTCATCACTCTGCTGTTTTTTTTCAATATTTTTTCTTTTTGCTTTTAATTCTTTTCTAAGCTCTTTTTTTATCTGCATTGTATGGTATCCTTAATATTATCGGCAGTTTCTCTGTCAGTAAGCATTTCAACAATCTTTAAGCCGAACTCAGTGGCAACACCTGCGCCCTTGGCTGTAATAAAATTGCCGTCGGCTACAACGTGCTCTGCTGAGATTTCAGCACCAAGCAAATCCTTTTCAAAGCCCGGGAAAGCAATTGCATTTTTTCCGTTAAGCAAGCCCTTATGACCGAGAATTGACGGTGCAGCACATATTGCACAGACTAATGCATTGTCACGCACAGCTTTATCAACTGCTGACTGAACAATCTCATTATTTTCAAGGTTAAGTGTACCCGGCATACCTCCGGGAAGAATTACTGCATCAACATGATCATAGACAAATTCATCAATTGTAATATCTGCAATAACCTCAACACCGCAGGAGGATTTAACGGTTTTGCCTGTAACACCCACAGTTTTTACATCAAGCTTTGCACGTCTTAACATATCAACAGGTGCAAGTGCCTCAATAATTTCAAATCCGTCTGCCAAAAATAAAAATACCATATCAATCACCTTTTACAAATGCGAGTGCAAAGGGCTCTTTCAGAGAGCAGCCTTCAAACAGATATTCCTGTATCTCACTGCATTCATTAAATTTTATCTTATTAATATCAACAATCCTATTAAAATCTCTCTTTTTATAATAATTCACAAGCTCATCATCAGCAGGAATTAAAAGAATATTCTTATATGCAGTTACCGCATATTTTAAAAGAGCAGACATATACCCTTTTCCTCTGTATTTCCTGAAAGTACATGCAGCATAAATATATTTATAGTCTGTACCATTTACAACAGCATCAACCAAAAAGAGCATAGCACACAATTCATTATTGTCAGATAATGTCAGTACACTTTTATTTTGGCAATTATCAAGAAAAAATTGTACATCCTCTTCTGTATCACCGAATGCTTCCTGCCAAAGTGCTATAATTGACTTGTCATAGCTATTGGTTTCAATAATACTAACCATTATATACCGCAGCACCTTTTTTCAATAATATTTCAGGATTATAGGACTGCTTTGCTTTTCTGAGCCCTTCAATGCCAAGGTCCTCTTCCCTGTTAACATACTGATAGTCCATCAGGCAGTTTTTTGTAAACTCCTGATTTATTATGGGGTAAGCACCCTGTATTTCAGGCGGAGCCTTTTCAAAATGCGTTACAAATAATTCGTCAGAATGTCTTTCACCCATTGTATAAGCAATGGCTTTACCGCCAACCTTTAATATTCCGCCCACAAAGCCAAGCTTTTCATAATTCTCAAAAGCGGTAAGCACTGCCTCAAACTCAAATGAATAATCAGCGTCATCCTCATGTGTATTAATCCAGTTTGAATGAAGCTCGATACACTCATGAATATTACTGCTGTCAATAATTTCAAAGGACCAGTCGGGATGATTCTTTTTAAAATTCGTTATATGATTACGCTTTCCGTGATACTTTTTACCGCTTAATGACGCCATTTTTTCAACAGAATAAATGTAATCAAAATCTCCCTCATCATAAATATAATCAAATTTGTTCGGAAAATATTCATCAAGAAGTTTTTTATAATTTTCTGTTACACCATACATAACAGGCTTGATTCCGAATGATTTTGCATCTGCAATTATCTCTTCAACGGCTTTTTTGAAATTTCCCTTACCGATTGGCAGTGAATATTTATAGTCGGGAGCTTTGCCCCATCTGCATATCATAAAGCCTTCAAAGCCTGCAACTTCTGTTCGGTAAGCGGTTGACCATACAAACAGATTACCGAAGGTGTATTCACAGTTAAAGCTGTTAACATATCTAAAGCATTCATCCACCCACTCTTTATCCTCAATTGTGGGTTTAGAAAAAGTAAGCATAATTATAGTTCCTTTTCAACATAAGAAATAATTTTTTTATGTATTTCGTCAATGGGCAGAGGATTTTTACCATCAGAGCAAGGAATAACAACCCAGCCCTGCTTTTCTGCTGTATAAAGCGCTGACCTTCTGCACTGATTCAGAAAGTCAACATTTGCCTCGTGAACATCTTTCTTATTTTCATCGCCGTCATATCGAGAGGTCATAAGTTTTTGTGAAACCTCAACAGGCATATCGAGGAAAATAACTAAATCAGGCTTGGGAATACCGATTTTGTTATATTCAAAATCTGCCGACCATTCAAGATATTCATCCCATTTATCATACGGCAGCTTTTCCATCTGATATATAGAATTTGAGGTAGCATATCTATCAGCTAAAATAAGTGTTCCATTCTCATAATCACTGCCCCAGTTCAGCTTATATGAAGCAAATCTGTCAACAGCATAAAATGCCCCTGCCGCATAGGCATTGACAGAATCGGCATCACTGCCAAATTCACCGCCGAGATACATATTTACAAGCGTGCTTGACGGACTGTCATAATCAGGCAGTTTAATTTTTCTGAAATTTACATTTTTATTTTTTAAATAGCTCTCAACCAGCGCAGTCTGCGTGGATTTTCCGCTGCCATCAAGCCCCTCAATTATTATTAGTTTTGCCATTATTTTTCTTTTGCACCTTACGCTTATTGCCCTTTTCATCAACAATATAAGTGTTTTCAAGCTGACCTACAAGACTTGCTTTGAAGGAATCAATATATTCACGTCTGAGCACCGCCTGCTCCTGCTTTTCTTCCTCGGTCAAGCCCACTGATTTTGATTTATGGGCAAGCTCATTAATTCTGTTAATTTTTTCCTGTGTCATTAGTCTAAGAAATCCCTCAACTTTTTACTTCTGCTCGGATGTCGCAGCTTTCTGAGTGCCTTTGCCTCAATCTGTCTGATTCTCTCTCTTGTAACATTAAATTCCTTGCCGACCTCTTCAAGTGTTTTGGGGTTGCCGTCCTCAAGACCAAAGCGAAGTGACAGAACCTTTTCCTCTCGCGGGGTAAGCGTTTTAAGAACATCTGAAAGCTGTTCTTTGAGCAGACTCATGGATGCCGCATCTGCAGGTGCAAGGGCTTCATCATCAGGTATAAAATCACCAAGATGTGAATCCTCCTCCTCGCCTATTGGTGTTTCAAGCGATACAGGTTCCTGCGCAACCCTTAAAATTTCCCTTACCTTATCAACAGGCATATCAAGGAATTCTGCAATTTCATCAGGAGTAGGCTCTCTGCCGTTTGTATGAAGAAGCTGGCTGTTCGCCTTTTTAACCTTGTTTATGGTTTCAACCATATGAACAGGAATACGGATAGTTCTTGCCTGATCGGCAATTGCACGTGTGATAGCCTGTCTGATCCACCATGTAGCATAAGTGGAGAACTTAAAGCCCTTTGTATAATCAAACTTGTCAACTGCCTTAATCAGACCGAGATTGCCCTCCTGAATTAAATCAAGGAACTGCATTCCCCTGCCAACATAACGCTTGGCAATGCTTACAACAAGACGCAGATTAGCCTCTGCAAGTCTTTTCTTCGCATTTTCATCATCGTCGGAAATACGGATGGCAAGCTCAATTTCCTCCTCAGCAGTTAAAAGAGGAACCTTACCGATTTCTTTAAGATAAACCTTAACAGGGTCATCCATTGCGGCATTATCGTTAACAGCAACTGTATCTGCTGCATCTGTTTCCTTAGGCAAATCAACCTCAAGACTGAGGCTTTCAAAGGCTTCAGCAGAAAAATCATCAATAATACTGATATTAGCAGCATCAATTTGCTCATTAAGCTTTTCGAGCTCCTCCACATCCAAATCAAGTTCAACAATAAGCGTATCAATTTCCTGTGTTGAAAGATGACCTGTCTGCTTTCCACGCTCTACAAGCTTCTTAAAAGCAGCCTGTTTTTTATCGTCGCTTACAGGTGCCTGCGGTGTTAAATTAATTTCCTTCATAATAAATCTCCTCTGTTTTATGTATTCTTATTGAACATATTTCTGAATTCATCATCACTCATCGTATCAGACGGTTTAATGATATTCTTATCATATTCATTTTGAATTATAGATATACAATCTTTAAATTCCTTTTTGGCATCCTTGCTTTCCCTTGTTCTTGCAATGATACCCGACAATCTGCCAAGCTCATCACTTGTTAATACTGCGCTGAAATGAATCAAATCAATATCAAGCTGCGCATCAAGCCGTTTTATAATTTCGTTAAAAACTTTTTTAATAAAAGCAGATGACAATATCCGATTGTCTATCTCCCGTGCCAGATTAACACAGTCAGGATATCTTAAAAGCAGACCGACTATTCTTTCCTCAGCTTTAATCTGCCTTATAGAAACATTTTCATCATAGCTTTTGCGCTGATTGTCACGAATGGAATTATCAACAATCGTTTTATATTCGCTTCTTCTTTGACGGTACGCACGTTTTTTCACATAAGAATCAAGCTGAATTTTTATGCTTGATTTATCAACGGACAGCTCGTCCGACAATCGGCTGATATAAATATCCTGTTCAATAGGACTGACCCCTGCAAGTACCTTAAGCGCCTCGTTTAAAAAATCAATTTTCCCCTGAGATGTAGTTACGTTATATTTCTTTCTGATTTCGAGCAAGGCAAATTCGGTGTCGTTTGATGCACCGTCAAGCATTCCTTTAAACTTGTCCCTGCCGTATTTTTTAATGATTTCATCAGGGTCCTTGCCGCCTACTAAAGCAGGTATTTTAACCTTTACATCCGTCTGTTTAAATAAAGATACCGCCTTGTTCAAAGCCTTCTGCCCTGCTTCGTCGGCATCATAGGCAAGAATAACCTCTTTTGCATATCTGCTTATCAGTCTGACCTGTTCGTTTGTAAGGGCAGTTCCGCAGCCTGCAACAGCATTTGTAAAGCCTGCCTGATGCATAGCAATAACATCCATATACCCCTCACAGAGAATTAAATTATCCTTGCCGCTGTCCTTTGCAAGATTGAGAGCAAAAAGCTCGTTTGTTTTCTTATATACTATAGTGTCGGAGGTATTTATATATTTAGGCTTGCTGTCATCAAGCACACGTCCGCCGAATGCAATCACATTGCCTCTGACATCAATAATCGGAGTCATAACTCTGTTTTTAAAGGTGTCATAATAATTATTATTTCTGCCGATTTTAACAACACCTGCTTCAACCATTTCACTCGGTCGATAGCCTTTTGATTTTAAATGCTTGAGCAGACTGTCCCATTCGTCAGGAGCAAAGCCAAGACCGAATCTTTTAATGGTATTCATGGAAAGACCACGGTTTAAAAAGTAATCAAGACCAACCCTGCCCTGCGGGCTTATCAGATATGAATAGTAGAATTTGGCTGTTTCGCGGTTTATTTCAAGCACACGGCGTCTTTTTTTTGAAAGGCTGTCGTCATAGCTGTTATTATCAGGCATTTGCAGTCCTGCACGCTGGGCAAGCAGCTTAACCGCATCAATATAATCAAGATTTTCAATTTTCTTTATAAAAGTAACAGCGTCACCGCCTGCACCGCAGCCGAAGCAGTAAAAGGACTGCGTATCATTATATACAGTAAAGGAAGGCGTTTTCTCATTATGAAAAGGACACAAGCCTTTTGAGGTTGAGCCATTCTTTCTCAGTGTAACATAGGTTGAGATAATGTCTTCAATATCTGTCTTGAATTTTAATTCCTGCAAAAAAGCTTCACTCAAAGCCATAATCTCAACTCCTTTCTATCTGTTATCAGTCATGCCAGAACATCGGCACGAATAATTGGTTAAATATTTTAAGAGCGTATACGTCACTCATACCTGCTATGTAATCACATACAGCCCGTTCTTCACCATCTGTTTCAGCAATTTTTGAATAAATTTCAGGCATATCCTCAATATGATTAATGTAATGACTGTATATTTTATGCAGCATATCAACAGCCTTTGTTTCCTCACCCTTGCAAACAGGATTGGTATAAACTGCAGTGAACATAAAATCATGCAAATCCATAAAGGCGGTATAGCAGTCATCACTCATTCTTATTTTGTCATTGCTGTTATAAATAACATCACGCACCATATTGTTGATACGCTGTGATTTCGTCATGCCAAGCTGCATTCTGAGTGACAAAGGTATATCCTCCTCAGCCATAACATCTGCTCTTATCGCATCATCAATATCATGATTAATATA
>DKYL01000080.1:583-1031 GCA_002493325.1 Ruminococcaceae bacterium UBA7101 | reverse complement strand
ATCAATATCATGATTAATATAAGCTATTTTATCGGCAATCTTAATAATCTGACCTTCTAAAGTATAGGCTTCCTCGCCCCTTGTATGACAAAGGATACCGTTTTTGACTTCATCCGTCAAATTAAGCCCTCTGCCGTCCTTTTCAAGGCGTTCAACAACACGTACGCTTTGTTCATAATGCTTAAAGCCGCAGGAACAAAGCCGGTCAAGTGCACGCTCACCTGCGTGACCGAATGGGGTATGACCCAAATCGTGACCCAGTGCAACTGCCTCAGTAAGGTCCTCATTCAGACGAAGTGCTCTTGCTATTGTTCTTGCAATCTGTGCTACCTCAAGCGTATGCGTAAGGCGCGTTCTGTAATGGTCACCGCTGGGTGAAAGAAAAACCTGGGTCTTATGCTTCAATCGTCTGAACGCCTGAGAATGAATGATTCTGTCCCTGTCACGC
>DKYL01000080.1:0-309 GCA_002493325.1 Ruminococcaceae bacterium UBA7101 | reverse complement strand
AATGATTCTGTCCCTGTCACGCTGGAAGCAGGTTCTTATTGAACATTCTTCTTCAGGTATTACTCTGCCCTTTGAATTACAGGATAAGCAAGCCTTCTCACATAATAAACTTTTTTCGTTATTTTCTGCCACAAGGCGTATGGAATTATCCAAATTTCTCACCCTTTCAATTATACTATACTCAATTGTTAAAATTATCCCTTTTTATTTAAAAAATTTAATATTGACTAATTATAGCATTAAATATATTATAATTATAGGTGATTTTATGAATTTTTTTACTATTTTGTTAATTCTTGTTTTTCTCCT
>DKYL01000012.1:3533-6376 GCA_002493325.1 Ruminococcaceae bacterium UBA7101 | reverse complement strand
CTATTAAACATATATTATCATAAAGTTATTAAAATACTGTTAATTCATCAAAAACAATAAATAAAGCATACCGCACTGCATATATTTACATTGGTGATGATATGAAAAATAAATTATTCAGACAATGCATTTTTGGATTTATTTTTACGGGAGTACTGGGGAGCCTGTTTCATTTTGTTTATGGCTGGAGTGGTTACAACAGCTTTATCGGATTATTTTTCCCTGTCAATGAAAGCACCTGGGAGCATTTAAAGCTGCTTTATCTCCCCTATCTTATGTGGTCCGTAATTGAGTATAAGATCCTTAATAAAAACAAAAGCCTATGGTTTGGCAAAGCTGTCGGACTTTTAACAGGTATGCTTGCAATCATAAGCTTTTTTTATTCCTACAACGGAATAATAGGAAGAAATATTCCGTTTTTAAATATAGTATCCTTTTTTATCGGCATTGCCGCTGCATTTACAGTTGATTATTTTATGATAAAATCAGGCAAATTTGAAAAGGCTGAAAAGATAGGTATAGCGATTTTTGCCGTTATCGGTATTTTGTTTATACTTTTTTCCTTTATGCCACCCCTCATACCGCTGTTTAAAGACCCTGTTACCTTCAGCTATGGGATATAAGAGCAGTAACCTCTTTAATCCCTCTGCCGACATCATCGGGTCTGTGTGCGTCCGAGCCTGTTGAAAAATCAACACCGACAGCCTTTGCAATATCAAAGAACGGTTTGTTAACCCCCAAGCCATTTGACGTATTCATTTCAAGACACATATTATGTGCTTTAATATTTTCACACAATGCCCTGTAAGTATGGGATAAATCAAAGCTTGGGTAAAGACCGTGGCACGTAATCAAATCAGGATGTGCAATAATGTCAAAAATTCCGCTTTCAACAAGCGAATTTTCCATTTCAAAATATCGCTTATAAATATGATTAACGTCTTTGCCGAGCCACTGATATTTACGTTGATTAAAGGTCCAGTTATCAACCCAGTGAACAGAGCCTAAAAGATAATCAAAAAAGCCATCTGAGGTTAAGTCCCTTATAAGCTCCTGATGCTGCTCAAAATAACAGATTTCAAGACCGAAAGAGATTTTAACAGGGTATACCCTGCCCCTGATTTCAGTGGCAAGTTTTTTGAAATCATCAAGTGCCTGGGCAGTCTTTGCCTTACCGTTAAACCATTTTTTCTGATACAGATTATATTCTGAAGCTTCTTTGAAGGTAGGGTGAAACTCCTTAAAACGAATGCTGTGCTCCAGCAGGCAGATTTCTTCAAGCTCCATCTGCACCGCTTTGTCTACAAATTTTTCAATCCATTCAATGGTGTAAGGACCGCGTTCAATGTGTATATGTAAATCTTTCATATAATATCGATTACTTATTATAGCCCTTCTTAAAGCGTTTTTTACTTTCTGCTCTGAAGCTTTCAATACCACCCATAGAATCATAAAGCTCTGCAGCCTCAAGACAAATATCAAGAGAAATGTTAATACATTCCTCACTCATATTATCTGCCGTATCAAGTCTTGTGTGATAATATGTCTTAGGGTCGTGATTGACACCGCAGAAGCCGACAGCCTCAATACCATAGCGTGAAAAGCCCTCAGCATCAACAGCACCGGGGTAAATATCGGTTTCCTTCATTTCAATGCCGCAGTTCACACCTGCTTCATATAAAAGCTCACCGACTGCATTTGAATTTTTCTGTGTTCCCGTACAGCCCTGTGTATAAATCTGCAGCTGCTCTATTTCACGCATTGTATCCATGGAAATCACAACCGTTTCAATTGCCTTCAATTCATCCTCATGGCGCTTGGCATAAGCTACTGCACCACGGAGTCCTGCTTCCTCAGAGCCTGTCAGAAGACAGCAAACCTCAGTATTTTCATATCGTTTATCATTTTCAGCCATTTCTTTGAGAACTGACATTGCAATATAATCGGCAGTTAAATTATCATTAGCACCGTCAACCACAACCTTCCAGTTAATGAAGAAAAGAATTGCAATAAAAAACGGAATAAGGACAAGCTGAATAATCCCGATTACAAGCCAGAACCTTGAAGCGTAAAGACCGCCTGCAAGGTCATAAATCAACCATATAACATTAAAAATACAAATACCTATCAATCCGCCGATAGAGCCTGCCATAACAGGAGCAAGCGCTTTGATACCGCCGTGAATAGAATAGGTCCATTCATTCGCTGCATCTGTGTGACCACAAAAAATAATACGTCTTTTAACATCACCTGTGGGTTTCCTGCGTGCCATAACATTGCGTGAAACCTTTTTGGGGAAAAGAAAATCGACATATTCCCTATACATTAAAAATTCAATCACAAGGCAGGACAAGGCAAACCACGTAAGCACAACTGCCACAACGGCGAGAGCTGAATTATTCACAACCCCCTTGTATGTAAGCCAGTAGAAAATAACCGAAATGATACCAATAATTCCTGCAGGGGGAATCCAGCCCATAAAAGCATTCGGGTGCAGATTGAAATCCTCCATCTCAACCTCATCCGCCCATTGCTCAAGCTCACCCTTTAAAAATTTCTGGGCAGAGCGCTCACTGTGTGTACCAGGGGCACGCTCCTTGAAATGATCACATACATAACGTATACCATCTATCATATATTTATGAGTGCTTTCAGAAGCACCTTTTGTTAAACGCATAAAAAATTCTCCTAAAAAAATATTATTTATATTATACCTTAATAGTGCAGCACTTTCAAGTTACAAAAATATCAAAACTTATATCAAGAAAACTCTTGACAATTATGAAAAGTTAATATATAATACATTTCGCAAGATGTGGCCCGGTAGTTCAGTTGGTTAGAAC
>DKYL01000012.1:0-3204 GCA_002493325.1 Ruminococcaceae bacterium UBA7101 | reverse complement strand
AGGTCGACGGTTCGAGCCCGTTCCGGGTCGCCACGTTTTGCTGATATGGCTCAGGCGGTAGAGCACATCCTTGGTAAGGATGAGGTCACCGGTTCAAGTCCGGTTATCAGCTCCAAAAGGACAATGACAGCAGTTATTGTTCTTTTTTTTATAACACCATATAAGTTAAACTTGAACCGGTGACAAGCTGCTCCAAATCTTTGATTTGGGAGAAAAGGTACAGTGTACCTTTTCGTAGCAGGTTGGTTTGATGAGTCCGGTTATCAGCTCCAAGAGAACAATGACATCAGTTATTGTTCTTTTTTTATAATACTATATAAGTTAAACTTGAACCGATATAAAATTCAATTTCAAATACAAAGCCTTGAAAACACACGGTATTCCGCAGGTTTTCAAGGCTTTTTTATTGCATCACAATCTATTCCTCTGAATTTTTTAATATCTCTGCCGCTTCTGCAAAGAGCTTATCCTTATCTGCACCGCAATTATTAACATAATTAATAAAGGTAGAAAGCGAGCAGCAGTATTTACCATGTTCAAGGTTTGAATAGGAACGCAGTGAAACATCCAGATTTTCAGCCATTTCCTGCTGCGATATACCAAGCTCTGCTCTCTTGCCTGCTATTTCATTTTTCAGATAATGCTTTAAGTTTTCTGTTGCAGTCATTTTGTTCACCTCACCAAATGGGCTAACAAAATCCTACAATTTTTGACCATTGTATTCTATGTACTGCACTTCATATGCTTGTTGCCTTCTTCAAATATAATGTTATTATCGGGCACAGAGGTAACGCATTATTCACACTTTTTTTACACACAGCTATGCAGAAAGCAAAAAAACTATTTTCTTTTTATCGCTAATATATAACCCGTTGCAAATATTAACACCATAATGACAAAGACCTGTTCCATAAAAAACTCCCCCTTTTGGGAACCGAACAATTAAAAGATGATATTCAGTCTGAATACGGAGATTTATCTATCACCTTACGGCTAAGCTCAATCAAAACCACATTATTTTTTTCAATGTGTATTTCAAGCAACTTTTTGTTAGATAAGGCATCCTCAATTGCCTTGACTGTTGACTCATTTAATTTCATAATTAACCTTTCCGAGCTTACATCAATAAAGAATTTTTGAATAACAAAAATAAGGACTATAAGTATTTTGATACTCATAGTCCTTTTTGACTGTTTACCCTTAACTGTTTATAAGAATCTGTTATTTGATTTATTCATCACAGTTTTTCAAAATCTCTGCTGCTTCAGAAAACAGCTTATCTTTATCTGCATTGCAGCTATTGACATAATTAATAAACGATGAAAGAGAACAGCAATATTTGCCATGCTCAAGATTTGAATATGAACGCAGTGAAATATTCAGATTTTCCGCCATTTTTTCCTGGGAAATACCAAGCTCGGCTCGTTTATTTGCAAACTCGTTTTTCAAATAAATTTTTAACCCCTCTGTTGCAGTCATTCTGTTCACCTCACCAATCGGGCTAACAAAATTCTACAATTTATGTGCATTTCTATCTATGTTCTGCAATTCATAAGCTTAAAACAATATTTAATTATTTAGCTGTTTTCTGACAAAATATCCCCGAAAGATACACTTTCGGGGAATTTTTTAGTAAAATCTTGCGTACTTATCGCCTTTATAGTAAACGCAGATATAGCCGCTTGGGATTTTCAGCCAGATGTCTTTTCCTACATTTTTTACTTCAAGAGCTGTTACTCTTGTGCCTGATTTCAGAACAGCATTATCACCTGAATTACTGCTCGTGCAGTTCTTTCTGCCGTCAGCAGTTAAGTCCTTAACCTTCTTAATTGCATAATCTGTTCCTGCTCCTGTTCTGACATTGACATTTGATGTGAGGGTATAAACACTGCCCTTGTCAAAGCGAACACCGCCCTGTGACGGTTTTGCTTTATCTGAATTTGACAGGAGGAAATATGCCGGATTTCTGTCACCGGTTGCCTTGGCAAGCTCTTTGACAGATACAACACAGCCATAATCTGTTTTTCTTACAATACGGTTTGGTCTGTCAAAATCATCATACTTTCCGCTGTAAAGCTGAGGGTCAATAACATTAATATTTGAGCCTTCCATTTTATCCAATACAACAAAATGACCTGCAGAGCTGAAAACATTATATGCATCACCCTGATTGGCAATAACCATTCCGCCTGCTTTGATATGGCTTATAACCTTATTTTCATCTGTCGTTGTTGTGAAGCTGAGATTAGAATGCTCACGGCACACGGCTTTGAGCAGAGTATTAAGGTTTGTGCCCGAATTATCTCTTGCACCGCTGGCAAGGCTGAGCTTAGTCATTTTGCTGACAGAATAGAGCTCACTGCCCACAAGATTATTGACTGCGATACAAGGTGCACAGACACCGCAGCCTGAGCTCCTTATGGTTTCAACCTTAGAGGTTGAAGGATTGTCGTATTTAATATTATCATAATCCATCTGATTATAATAAAACACTACTCACCACTCCTTAGATTCTTCATATATTCATCTGCTTTTCTTGCCTTTTCGGTAAAGGAATTGTTATACCACCAAGAGCAAACGGTGCTTGCTATCAAAATAATAACAGATACTGCCTCAGCAATTAACTCATTATCAATAGGCAGTGTTTTTACTCCGCACATTCTGAGCACCACATTAAGCAGTGATATAAATAAAATGATTGTTCTGATTATAGTCGCTTTATTTAGTTTCACAATTTGAACTCCTTTCGATATCACCCACTCTATGGTTTAACACTCTGATTTTTTCCTCTACAACAGGAATTCTTTCAGCAAAATAATTGTGCCGGTCAACCTTTTGCTCCAGTTTTTCAAGTCTGTAAGAGGTAAGCTTTGATGAAGTGATTATACCGCCGAATGAGCCGATTACTGTACCTGCCATTGCAACCAGTGCAACGATAATATCATTATTCATTTTTATCCCCTTTCTTTTTATTTTTTCGGAGGATTACCTCCACTATCCATATTATGAGAGAACAGGCACAAATGCAAATGGGTGTACCGAAAATCGCCCAGATATTATAGTGCATAAAGCACATAGTACACATTGTTTCAACCTCATAATTTACGCATAATTATTCATTTTTATGTATATTTATAACTAATTTTAAAATTGCTATTGACAATATTATTAGAATGATTATAATAATTAAGATATTAATTATTA
>DKYL01000086.1:12082-19078 GCA_002493325.1 Ruminococcaceae bacterium UBA7101 | reverse complement strand
TAATGTAAATAATTTATATTATAATCTTAGTTCATCCTCTTTGCGCTGCTTTTTAGCGTGTATTGCTGTAGGCACAGCAAAGCCGACAGCACCGCCTGCAGCTATACCTGCAATGAGGAAAGCCCACCATTTCGGATATTTTGTATTAAAGGTTTCTTCTTCCTCAACCTTTTCTTTTTCTTCAGGCTTTTTTTCAATTACAGTTGAAATCTCAATTTCCTTTGAATAGGGATTGCCGAATTCGTCCTCATATGCAAGTGTTGCCTTACCCTTGACCTCACCCAGCTTGTCAGTGCTTACACGGAAATTGGCACTGCCTGTTTTGCTTTCACCTGCTGCAATCTCACCGATAAATAATACACTGCCTGTTTCAAGCCCTTCAATATCAAAGGTCAGCTTTGAATTTCTTACCATACACTTGCCCGTATTCATAAGGTTAACATCCATAGTAACTGTATTTTCCTGCGTAACCTTTCTTGGCAGAGTAACACCTGCAAAGTCAAGACCTACTGACTGTGAAACATTGACAAGCAGGGTATCTGTTGCAGAATAGGCATTATAATATTTATCCTCATATTCGGCAGTAACAGTAAGCCTGTGCTCACCGATTGCAGCTATTTTTGAGGCTTTGAGCTTGGTTTTCCATGTGTAGCTGCTGCCTGCATAAATTCTGCTGACATATTCAGTGCCGGTTCCTGAAGGCTTGATTTCACCGCTTTCCTCCGTCAGCGAAAGCTTGATATTTGAAATTGCCTTTGTCTGACTGTGATTCTTAAAAGTAATTTCAATGGTTGAATCACCGTCAGGTGAAATATATTCGCTGTCAAGCTTATAACTGCTTACCATAAGCCTTGGCTGTGAAGCATCAACAGTGGTTTCCGGCTCGGCAGGTGCTGCAGCCTCTCCCTCATCCGCATAAGCCGTTATACTGAACGAAAGACACATTAACACGATTACTATACTTGATAAAAACTTTTTCATAGCTCCTCCGTTATTTACAATTCTCTTATATTATCTATAATACTGTTTTTCATCTCTGCTCTTATTTTTGCCCAAAGATTCAGTGAGCAAACAGCAAACAGAACAATGCAGAATATAATTGTTACCCACGGGTTAAAATTCATAAAGAATTCTCTGTCCGTTATATATTTTTTCTGTAAAGGTGAATTGATTATATATATGATGATATAAGCTGCAAAGCCTGAAATCATTCCCCAGGAAAACATAGACACAAGCTGCTTGATATAGGACTTAACAAGCTCACTGCTGTCGGCACCAAAGGCACGGAGTGTTCCGAGGGTCTTTTTATTTTCCCTTATTCTTGCAGTAAGGCTGTTATTGACAATACTGCCGCAGATGGCAAAAATGATTGTCATAAGCGCCACAAGGGACACGGTCAAAACCATTTGCTGCTGTTCCCGATCCTTTGCCTCGGCATATGATGAGTTAGCCCAGCCTTCGTATTTGTCAGCATAAACCTGAATTGCCTCTGTAATTTGCTCATCAATCTCATCGGTTATTTCC
This sequence comes from Ruminococcaceae bacterium UBA7101, assembly GCA_002493325.1. Lineage (GTDB taxonomy): Bacteria > Bacillota > Clostridia > Oscillospirales > Acutalibacteraceae > Eubacterium_R. Next base: position 17,554 of record DKYL01000086.1, on the reverse strand, counting down.
GTACCGCAGTTCAGACTGACATAATTATATTTGGCATTATCATAAAAGTGATTCATACCCTGAATGGTTGTGAGAATGAAAAAGCTGCCGTGCCAACCGGTTACAGCTGACAATGAATCTTCTTGAATATCAGACGGGCTGATAACTGCACCGATTGTAACCTGTCGTTGATTGTTGGAAAAGTTTTCCGTATTCTTATACCATTCATCCGTACTGTCAACCGTAATTGTATCAAGGGTTACTGTATCCCCTGCCTTGTAGTTCAGTTCACCGCTGCAGATAATCTTCTGATCCGTTTCCTGATTTTCTATAACAGTTGAACGGCTATAGCCTCCTTCACCATTTTCGCCGAAAAGCTCCAGCGTTGCTGCCGCCTTCTGCGGTGCAACAAGAATGATTTCCTCGCCCGAGTCAAGCTTGTTTATATTAATATTGCCCTTTACGGCTGAGCTCTTGATATTCTCAATGGCTAAAGCATCAACAGCTACTATTTGTGTAGAAAAAATATTCTTTTCCAGCTTCAGGCTGTTTTTCAAATTATAATATGCTTCATTAAATTCCTTCAGGTTTGTATCATAATAATTATCATAGGTTATAGGCTCATCCTCTGCATTGGTATGCTGAAACACAGTATCATTTGCATGTGTAAAGCTTTTGTAATAATCCGTATATTCTTCAATTTCAAGACAGGTTGCGACTTCCTTAGTACCCACAACCTCTGTAATATAGGGTATCATTTCGAGGTCCTTTTTATCCACCTCGCTCATACCTGTATTTGCTCCGTTGAAATTAACAATATCATATGCGTAGTCGCCGATATTACTAAGGCTGTAATCATAAGCACGTGTAAAGCCATAACTGTTATATTCACTCAGGAAGGAAAAGCCTGCACAGGAAAACAGAACGGTAACTGCAAGCATAATGCTCACTGCAATTCTGCCGCCCTTAAAGAAAAGCAGATTTCTTTGTGCCATAAGTGTGGACACATTGAATTCCTTTTTCGTTTTTATACCCTTTGTTTTCATTTTTCTTGTGGATGAAATGTCACGGATTGCCTGCATCGGCGTAATTCGTGAGGCAGAAACAAGCGGTATAAGTGCCGCAATCATTACAACAACAACACCTGACACCGCACTGATTGGCAGTACCCAGAAGCTTTTTGTCATAATCATATCAAGCTTAAGTATTTTCATTGCAGCACTTACCGCACCATAGGACAGTGCAATGCTAACAGGCGTACATATCAGAGCAATAATCAGTGCCTCACGTGCAAAGATATGAACAATCTGACGTTTTGTTGCACCGACTGCACGCAACATACCGATTTGCTTTTTGCGTTCCTTAAGATTTGTGTTAAAGGAATTGATAATTACCACACAGGAGCTGACCATAAGCGCCAGAGCCAGAACAATCGCATAAAAGCTATTGTTGGATGTAATCGGTGAAAAGCGGTACATATTAACACTGACATCATTTATGTCAGGTTCAAGCTCCTTTGCTTTAAAATAATTATATATTTTATTAATTCTCTGAAACTCATATTTGTCAAAGGAAACATAGCCGCAAAGCTTTTCCTTTCCGCCTGCTGCAGTCGGTGTATTCTGTGCAACATAAGCAGCAGGGTAAAAGGTATCAGACGAGCCTTCTGTTGTGGCAACTCGATAGCTGTTATTGAGATTAGAACGCTTATCTGTCGCAATACCCACAAGAGTATACTCTTTTTTGACAGCATCCAAAAGTGCATTACCGTTTTGTGCTCTGACATAAAGGCTGATTGTGTCACCGACTTTTGCATTTGCATATCCCATTTTAATCAGTGCATTCTGTTCTATGGCAATTTCGTCATCCGCCGTCGGATATTCGCCCTCAATAAAGGACTGGTATGAAATTTCCTTAGCCTTATCATCAAGCCAGGCAATTTCACCACCAAAGTTTTTTTCATCTTCCTTGGAATAGCCGTAACCAATTAAATGAGCAAGACCGTAGGTATCAAATATACCGTCTTCAACCGCTTTACTGAAAACAGTTTCATCACAGTCGGCTACAGACACAATAGCGTGCTGCGCACCAATCTCATTTTTCTTCATTTCCATCAGTGTTTCCTGAGAGCTGAAAAGATAGAACAGGATACCTGATGAGAAAACCATTGCAAGAATTATGCCCACAATCATTATGACATATTGTTTTTTGCGCTGCCTGAGATTGCCTAAGGCAAGCGTATTCATTGATATTTTCTTTTTCATAGCACTCACCATTAAACATCACTGACGGTATTACCGCCGTCAGATACTATCCTGCCGTCCTCAATAGTCAGCACTCTGTCTGCCTGCTCTGCAACATGCAAATCATGAGTAACCAAAATCAAGGTTACACCAAGCTCATTGCTGACATACTTAAGCAAGGAAAGCACTTCCCTGCCGCTTTTTCCGTCAAGATTACCCGTAGGCTCATCCGCAAAAAGAATGGAAGGTTTATTTGCCAGTGCTCTTGCTATGGCAATTCTTTGCTGCTGACCGCCTGACAGTGCAGAGGGTAAATGGTCAAGCCTGTCCTCAATGCCAAGCATTTTAATGAGCCTGTCAATATACGCCTGATCGGTTTTCTTTTTATCAAGCATTACGGGAAGAAGAATATTGTCATAGCCCGTCAGCTCATTAACAAGATTATAAGACTGGAACACAAAACCGAAGCGACGGCGTCTTAATATGGAAAGCTGATTGTCATTATAATCAGAAAGCTTTTTATCACCATATATAACGGCTCCCGAGGTAGGATGCTCAAGGGAGCTGAGCATATGAAGAAATGTTGACTTTCCCGAGCCCGACGGACCGGTAATTGCACAGAACTCCCCCTGCTCAAACGCAACAGTTACATTATCAACCGCTTTGATCACACTGTCGCCGCTGATATATTCTTTCGTTAAGTTTACGCATTCAATAATACTCATATCAACACACACCTTTCTGTTTCTATAATAACAATAACACACCAATCTTTCAATAATCTTACTTTAATCTTACGATTTCTTAAGATAAGGCATTTTATACAAAAAACAGAGAGAGCTTTCAAAAGCTCTCTCGTTATCTCAGTTTTTATATTTCTGCTTTGCCTTATCAAGATAAGATACATTAACGTAATCGGGCAGTCCGTCACGGTAAGGAATCTGAGGAACACCCCTTACAAGCGGCTTAAGATATTCAACCATATCATTTGTAACATCGTTGCCGCTTTGTGTTATCCATTCAAGTGGAACGGTCTTTTCTGCATTCGCTGCCACAGAAACACGTTCTGTATAATACTCAACAGTATACGGCTTATTGGAAACACGTCTTAAGGTTGAGAAAACACCGCTTTCTCCGTTAACAGCGGCTTTAACTGCAACCAAGCCTAAATTCTGTGCTTCGGTGATATCCGTCAGGGAAGGTGTATGCCCTGCACTTCTTTGAAGAACGCTTGGCTCCAGTGCACGCACCTTACAGCCAATCTGCTCCTCAACCACCTCTTTAAGATATGCACCTGTGCCGCTGAGCATAATGTGACCGAACTTGTCCACCTTATCACCACGGGCAGAAATATATTTACCGTTTTCGTCACGCACGCCCTCGCTGACAACAACTATAACAGAGTTATATTCCTCAAGCTTAGCCTTAATATCACTTACAAACTTATCTACCGAGAATGGAATTTCGGGCAGATAAATCAGATGCGGAGCAACATTCTTGCTGTCCCTGCAAAGCACTGAGGAGGCTGCAAGCCAGCCTGCATTCCTGCCCATTGCTTCTATAATATGTACACTCTTGATACTGTAAATCGCAGTATCATAAGCAACATTTCTGACTGCAAGAGCTATATATTTTGCTGCACTGGCAAAGCCGGGCGTATGGTCAATACCCATTAAATCGTTATCAATGGTTTTTGGAATACCCACAACCTTAATATCAATATTGTTTTTCGCAATGTATTTTGACAGCTTGTCAACCGTATCCATTGAATCATTGCCGCCGATGTAGAAGAAATAGCCTACATCATATTTATGAAGCTGTGCAATAATTTTTTCATACTCGTCATCAGAATTTGACAGCTTAAAACGGCATGAGCCAAGAAACATTGCAGGAGTTGTTCTGAGTCTGTTCAGTCTTGAGGGTCTGTTAGCAAAATGTGCGCTCAGATCCTTGATATTATCATCAAGCAAGCCCTGAATACCATGAACCATACCATAAATATTATCAATCTCCTCACATCCGAGTGCATACTCGATTGCACCTGCAAGACTTGCATTAATAACTGCAGTAGGTCCTCCCGACTGCCCGATAATCATATTTTTTGCCATTTAATATTCCTCTTTATTATCATAGATTTCTATATTTTCGTGCACATTTTCAACAGGCTTTCCGATACAGATGGGTTCAAATTTAATCGGGTTCTTCTGTGAAAAGGTATTGCCGTGTATTTTCATGGATTTACAGGGTCCCGACTCATACCAGTCCCTGCAGTCACAGGAAATAAAAATATCAGGCATAATAAGATTACTGAAAACATTATTTTTAATTTCACTTTTCTCCGTTGTAGTGCAGAGTATACCTCTTGTGGGAATATCCCTGAAGAGACAATCGGAAATTGTAACCTTCGGGTTATATGTAATATTTTCGGCAACCACCATTTTTTTCGTCATAGCGGGCAATTCTTCATCGAAAGCAATTGTTACAAGCTTATTATCTATATCATCAAAGGTATCCTTAACGGTATAAACACCGTCAAGCTCGCTCAAATCCATTCGTGAATAAAATTTAACTTTATTACCTTTGAAGAAATTTTTATACCCGCCCTGCTGTTTATGAACAAATTCAAATACGGCAGTATGACTGCTGAGCTGCTTTTTAAATCTCAGAAAAGCACCGTGAATATTAATTCCGTCATCATGAGGATGCTCAAATAAGCAATTGCTGATATTAACAAAGCCCTTACATCCGCAAACATGAATTAAGTCTGCAAAGGAAGATACAGTATAACCTCTTTCAAAATCAGGTGTAAATTTGATATTGTTGAATGTCAGATTTTCGCACATCTGTGAGAGCCAGCCAAAGCCATGCATATAATTGACCGTAATATTTTCACTGACAATGTCACTGCACTCACAGAAAAATATACCGCAGTTATCACGGCAGGAATTTCGTGACAAAGCAACAGTATCACCGATTTTAAAGGCAGGCGGAAAAACATAAGAACATTCTATCTCTGTATTACTTAGTTTTTTTATTTTGTAAGCACCCTTAATCGGTGAAAGAATAGTTCTGACAACCTCGCCCTTTCTGTGAATAACATTGCAATAACACTGCCTGTTATTCTTATACTGATAATACTTTTTATTGGTAAAAGGGCTTTTTTCATAAAAATAAATATTATTATTTCTTACTGAAAACTGTGAACTTTCAGGTATTGAATATGTAATTTTATTCCCCTGCTTCTTTTAGT
>DKYL01000086.1:8784-11818 GCA_002493325.1 Ruminococcaceae bacterium UBA7101 | reverse complement strand
TATTCCCCTGCTTCTTTTTAACTGTAAGCTCAAAATTTGTAGGAGAATTATAACAGATTCTGAAATTTTTAACAACTATATTTCTGCAGTTAAAAAGAGCAAGTGCACACATATCACCGTGAATCATAAATACCGAGCCGTTACCGTCGATCGTTAAATTCTCTTTATTTTCAAACAATGCAGCAAAGTATTTATCCGGATTTTTAAAGCTGTCTGTATTCGTCATATGACAAACCTTATGTTCGCTGTAATCCTTATAAAAATGATAGACTGCCTTAACGTCAAATAAAATTGTATCACCGCTGTTTGCATCATTGATGGCTTGCTTTAAACCAACAGAAGCATTTTCAGGCGTGAGATATTTTGACATTTCAATAACCATAAAATCACCTCTCAAATAGACATTATACTATTATTGCAGAAATAATGCAATAATTATTGACTTTATTATAAAAAATAGAGTATTATACATCTATGGCTCTTTGTATAAATTTAATATGCCATATTTAGGGGTAAAAATATGACTTGGAAAGATATATATGAAAGCAAGCTTGTAACAGCAGAGGAAGCTATCAAAGCAATACATAACGGTGACAAGGTTGTTACAGGAATGGGCTGCGGTGAGCCGTTCGGTATTCAGCGTGCCATGATTGAAAACTATCAGCAGTTTGAGAATGTCGAAATCGTTAATATGCTGACCCTTGGTGATTCACCATGGCTCAGACCTGAAATGAAAGGACATTTTATATTAAACTGCCTTTTTGCTTCACACAGCAACAGAAAAGAAATATCCAACGGAAAATGCGAGTTTACCACATCTCATTTCTATGAAATACCGGATGTGATTAAAAACTATATTTGTCCGAGGGTAAGTATTGTAATGGTATCACATCCCGATGAACACGGCTATGTTTCTTTCGGAACTACTGTTGACTACACGAGAGGCACGACCGATTACTGTGAGATTGTAATTGCACAGGTTAATAAATACGTTCCGAGGACCTTCGGCAACTGCATTAAACACGTCAGGGATTTTACATATTTTGTAGAGATTGACGAGCCTTTGCCTGAGGTTAAGGGAGTTGAAATCAGCAATACCGAAATGGAAATCGGCAAATACTGTGCATCATTAATCAATGACGGTGACTGCCTGCAGCTTGGCATTGGCGGAATACCGAATGCAGTCTGTGCGCAGCTATGGGATAAAAAGGATTTAGGTCTGCACAGCGAGCTTGTAGGTGACGGTGTTGTTGACCTTCTTGAAGCAGGTATTATTAACAACAAGAAAAAGCAGACTCACATCGGAAGAACTGTTCTCGGAGCTGCTTTCGGCTCTTCAAAGCTTAACAATTATATTAATAATAATCCTTCTGTTGAGCTGCACCCTATTGATTATGTTAACAATCCTGCTGAAATTGCTAAAAATAACAATGTAGTTTCAATCAATTCCTGCCTTCAGGTTGATCTTTTAGGTCAGGTTGTTTCGGATACAGTGGGACTTCACCAGTTTTCCGCTGTGGGCGGACAGGTTGATTTTGTCCGTGGTGCAACAATGAGCAACGGCGGAAGATCCATTATTGCAATGCCTTCAACAGCTAAAAAAGGGCTCATTTCAAGAATTGTCCCTCTGATTACCGAGGGCAGTGCTGTCACAACACCAAGAAATGATGTTAACTTTGTTGTAACAGAATTTGGTATTGCTCAGCTTAAAGGAAAAACACTTAAAGAACGAGCAAGAGCACTGATAAAAATTGCACACCCTAAATTCAGACCTCATTTAATTCTTGAATACAAAAAGAGATTTAATGAGGAGCCTTTTACCCACGAGGAGCTGAAAATTATGCTTGGCGAGGTAAAAGAGCATATTATTGATAATATCAGAAACCATAACTGATAAATTAAATTCTAAGGAGAAAATAATGGCACTTATCAAAGAAGAATATTTCGGAATTGCGAGAAAAATCGTATCCAATATGACAGCACAAAGCTGGGATGAAATCCCCCACGCTACACTTACCTATGAAGCTGATGTAACAGAGCTTTTTAAGGAGAGCAAAAAGCTTAATACAGACTGCACAGATAAAACTAAAAAAATCACAATCAATACAGTTATGCTTAAAATAATCTGTGAAGGTCTTAAAGCTGCACCGAAAATGAATACGCATCTTGTTTTCAATAAAAAGCTGGTCAGAGGAACGCTCAAATATTTTGACAACATTGATATTTCAATGCCTATGATTTTACCGAGTGGTGAAATGATGACAGTAAATATGCACGATATGGGCAGTAAATCCCTCAGCGAAATGACAGAGGCTATTAATGATACCGCTGCACGTGCTAAAAATTCCGATATGAATGAGGTTATGTTCGAGGTTTCACTCGATAACACATTGAACGGTCTTAAAGAAGGCAAAATACTTCAGGCAATACGCAGACTCTACGGTTCAAAAATGCCGGGAAAACATCAGGTCAAGACATTAAGCGGAAACGCTAAAAAGGAATATTATTCAATTCCTGTATCAAAACGATTAACGAAACACGATATTGAACAAGGCACAACAACTATTTCAAACCTCGGTTCAGTTTACAGAGAGCAGAAAGGTGTTTGTGCACTGCTTGAAATCATACCGCCTCAGACAACTGCTTTTGCCATCAATGCAGCACAGAAAAGACCGACAGTTGTCACTGATGAAAACGGTAAGGATACTATAGAAACAAGACTCATTATGCCGATTACAATCGCAATAGACCACAGAGCACTTGATTATGGTGATATTGTACCCTTTATGAGAAGGCTTGATGAAATCTTTGAAAATCCATCAGTTATTCAAAACTGGAAATAAGAATATAACATCCCTCTCTGCCTAAAGCATTGAGGGATTTTTTCGTACATTATGAATCAAAAAGCACTTGATTTTTAATATAACATATGCTATCATATTGAAGCAATTGCAGGTATGGTGGAATTGGCAGACACGCTAGATTTAGGATCTAGTGGGAGACCGTGCAGGTTCAAGTCCTGTTACCTGCACCA
>DKYL01000086.1:8343-8474 GCA_002493325.1 Ruminococcaceae bacterium UBA7101 | reverse complement strand
CAAGTCCTGTTACCTGCACCAAAAAAAGAGTGTCCCTTTGGATTTAAAATCCAAAGGGACACTCTTTTTATATAACAATCACTATTACATATAATTTTTAAAACGACACAACAAGCTGCATTTTGAATTTT
>DKYL01000086.1:692-8033 GCA_002493325.1 Ruminococcaceae bacterium UBA7101 | reverse complement strand
AAGCTGCATTTTGAATTTTTCTTCACCGAATACTGCGTGTGGAATATCCTTCGGCATAATCAACGTTTCTCCCTCATTCAGGATAAATACATCATCGCCAACAGTAAAACGTCCTGTACCTTCAAGCACTGTTACCATAGCATCACCGCCTGCTGCGTGTGTTGAGATTTCCTCACCCTTATCAAATGAAAACAGCGTCATACTGACAACGTCATTTTGAACAAGCGTTTTACTTACCACTTGTCCGTCTTGATAATCCACCAAATCCTTAAGGTTAAGCTTTGTTTTTTTCTCTATATTTTTATACATTGCAGACCTCCTATAAATTAACTTTACAGAAATATTATATCACAAATAATGCAAAAATCCTGTTTATTTTTCTTTCTTTGTTACTGCAAAGGCGGCAGCATACACATTTTCTGCACCATAGATTTTTAGCATTTTGGCACATTCACTGAGGGTTGAGCCTGTTGTTTTTACATCATCAATAAGCAGAATCGTTTTGCCGTCAAGCTTATACTTATATTTATCAACAACATCGTATGCACCGAAAACATCTGCACTTCTTTCACGTGCAGATTTATGATGCTGAACACCCGTATATCTAATCTTTTTAAGAAGAGAAACCATCTTCACACTCATCCGCTTTGAAAGCCTGTCAGCAATGAGCTGTGACTGATTGAATCCACGCTTTGCCTGATGCAGTCTTCTAAGCGGAACATAGGTTATATAATCAAAATTTATATCACCATAATCCTGCACAATTAACGAATAGATTTCATCAGCCATATTATCCGCTAAAAACGGCATATCGTTATTTTTAAAATTTGAAACTGCACGAACAATACTGTCCTTATAATAATAAACAGCAATAATCTGTTTATATTCATTTTTTCTGTTTTTACAGGTGCAGTCATTTTTTGAACAGCCGCAATGTATACAACGTGGGTTTTCAATTTTTTTCAGGGCTTTACATTCGTCACACAAATCACAGTCAATTTCAACAACCTCACCGCATATTTTGCAGCGTCGGCAAAACAGAAAATCTGAAAATCGTTTCAGTGCTGATTTCAATTCGTTCATACACACAGATAGGGTGACAGCTTTTCAAACAGTGCATCCCCTATTCCCTTTATATTTTTAATTTCATCAACACTGCTGTAGCCGCCGATATATTCACGGTACTCAATAATTGCCGAAGCCTTTGCCTCGCCAATCCCGTCTATGGTCATAAGCTCGTCAGCAGTACAAGTGTTAAGATTAAGCGGATAATTCATTATCGGTTCATCACTATCCGCATATTTTGTTACCTTTTCCGACACAGTTGCGTTGGCAGTATTATCAATTGACGGCGAGTCGACATCAACATACACCTTAGGCTGAGAAAGAGAAAAATACACAAGTATAAGACCTATCAGTATGAATGCAGCTCCGATAACGATTAAACTTTGTTTTTTGCCAGTCATTTTCTTTTTTTACCTTTAAATTTGTTATTGCCTTTACCATTTCTTTTTTTAGCAAAATTCTGTTTTTGCTGAGGTGTCCTGCAAGGTTTTATCAGACACTTGCTGTCATAGCCAATCAAATCAAACCGCTTTGCTCTGCGCAGTGCTTCTTCAACCAAGTGCTGGTTTTTAGGGTTGAAATACTGTAAAAGTGCTCTCTGGAGTGCCTTATCATGCTCACTTTTTGCAACATAGACCTCCTCCATAGTATAAGGGTCAAGTCCTGTATAAAACATACAGGTTGAGATTGTGCCCGGTGTCGGATAAAAATCCTGCACCTGCTCAGGTCTGATATGATTTTTCTTTAAAAACAATGCAAGCTCAATTGCATCATCAATAGTTGACCCCGGATGAGAGGACATCAGATAAGGAACTAAATACTGCTCTTTATTAACCTCATCGGTATAGCTGAAATATTTGCGTGAAAAATCAATGTATGCTTCAATATGCGGCTTACCCATTTTATCAAGCACGGCTGCAGAGCAATGCTCCGGTGCAACCTTTAACTGACCTGATACATGGTGCTCAACAAGCTCTTTAAAAAAGGTATCATCCTTATCCTCAAGGAGATAATCATACCTTATTCCGCTGCGGATAAATACTTTCTTTACACCACTTATCTGCCTTACATTACGGAGAATATCAAGATATTCACTGTGGTCAACAGACAAATTCGGACAGGGCTTCGGTGCAAGACACTTTTTGCCTTTGCACAAACCCTTTTCAATCTGCATATCACAGGAGGGTCGCCTGAAATTGGCAGTAGGTCCACCGATATCGTGGATATAGCCTTTAAAATTCGGCATATGTGTCAGCTTTTCAGCCTCGATCATAATACTTTTCTTGGAACGTGTTGTAACATATCTGCCCTGATGAAAAGCAATAGAACAGAAATTGCAGGCACCGAAGCAACCACGGTTATGTGTAATGGAAAATTCGACCTCACGAATACCGGGTACACCACCGAGCTTTTCATAGCTTGGATGATAGGCACGCATATACGGCAATGAATAAACCCAGTCAAGCTCCTTCTGGGTAAGCGGCGGCATAGGCTTATTCTGAACAAGCATTGTTTTGCCGTGCTTCTGCTTAATGATTCTGCCACGAATATGATCTTGCTCATCCTGCTGTATTCGGCAGGATTTAGCATATTCTTTTTTGCTGCTGCAAACATTTTCAAAGGAGGGGCACTCAACACCCTCATATGTAGTTTCCACTGTGGGACAAGCATAGCAGGTACCGAGAATATCTCGCATTTGTGCTATGCTTTCGCCGTTATTTAATCTTTCGGCAATTTCAATTGTCTGGTTTTCGCCCATGCCAAAGGAAAGCAGGTCAGCACCTGAATCAAGCAGAATGCTTGGTCTGATTTTATCGTCCCAGTAATCATAGTGGGCAAAACGTCTGAGTGATGCTTCAAGACCGCCGATAATAACAGGGCTGTCAGGATAAATGCTTTTAACCATTTTTGAATATACAATTACTGCCCTGTCAGGTCTTTTGCCTGCCGCACCGCCTGCAGTATAAGCGTCATCGTGGCGAATACGCTTAGCGGCAGTATAATGCGCAACCATGGAATCAATATTACCGCTTGTGATGAAAAAGCCTAAACGGGGCTTGCCAAACTGCATAAAATCATCAGTCTTTTTCCAGTCGGGCTGACTGAGCACAGCCACTTTATAGCCCTTGCTTTCAAGCACTCTTGTAATAATTGCCGCACCGAAGGATGGATGGTCAACATAGCTGTCACCTGTTATGTAGACAAAATCAACATAGTCCCATCCCCTGTCGAGCATATCCTGTTTATTTATCGGTAGAAAGCCGTTCATTCATTTTCCTCTTCACTCAAACTGAAATTATATGGACTGTCTGACATATTATCTGTCACAACATCATCCTCACCTACAAGCTCAAATGACATCTGCTCTGTATTATCAGCAGTAAATTCACCATTGGATGCATAAGCCTGCATCTCAAGCCACTGCTGGCGAGTAATCAGTATTTCTCTGCCCTTTGCACCATTAGAAGGTCCGATAATTCCTTTTTCTTCCAACTGGTCTATGATTTTTGCACCACGTGCATAACCGACAGAAAGCTTACGCTGGAGGAATGAGGTAGATGCTGTACCCGTTTCGAGAACAATATCAACAGCCTTTTCAAACAGCACATCAAGCTGCTCACCATCACCGTCATCCTCAAATGGTGACGATTTTTTATCCTGCACTGCCTTTGCCTCAATTTCCTTGGCAATGCTTTCATCGTACTGGCTTTCGCCCTGATTTTTAACAAAATTACAAAGCTCTTCAACCTCTTCATCGGAAATAAAGCAGCCCTGAACACGTACAGGCTTTGATGCACCGATTGGTGAATAAAGCATATCGCCGTGACCGAGAAGCTTTTCAGCACCTGCGGCATCAAGGATTGTACGTGAATCAATCTGTGATGAAACAGTCAAAGCAATACGTGATGAAATATTCGCCTTAATTAAGCCTGTAATAACGTCAACAGAGGGTCTTTGTGTTGCAATAACAAGATGCATACCGACAGCACGAGCCATCTGTGCAAGACGGCAGACAGAGTCTTCAACCTCTTTTGGCGCTGCCATCATCAAATCCGCAAACTCGTCAATAAATATACAGATTTTGGGCATAGCGTCCATATCCTCATGCTTAGCCGCATATTTGTTATACCCCTCAATATCACGCACACCAATCTGAGAAAGACGCTGATAACGCTGCAGCATTTCGCTTACAGCCCAGCCGAGAGCACCTGCCGCCTTTCGTGGGTCTGTAACAACAGGAACAAGCAAATGCGGAATACCTGCATATTTTGAAAACTCAACCTGCTTAGGGTCAATCATAAGGAACTTGACCTCGTCAGGCTTTGCTCTGTAAAGAATGGATGTGATAATTGAATTCATACAAACAGATTTACCCGAGCCTGTTGTACCTGCAACAAGAAGATGCGGCATTTTAGAAATATCACAATATACACACTTGCCGCCGATATCCTTTCCAAGACCTGCTGAAAGCTTGGATTTCTGCTCATAAAATTCAGGCGTATCTATAAGCTCACGCATGGTAACGGTATTTTTAACAGTATTCGGAACCTCAATACCCACAGCAGCCTTGCCCGGAATAGGTGCTTCAATACGCACATGGGTAGCCGCAAGATTCAGTGCAATATCATCCGCAAGATTTGTTATTTTTGAAATACGGATACCTGCCGCCGGCTTAAGCTCATAGCGTGTAACCGTAGGTCCTCTGGAAATATCTGTAATCGTAGCATCAACATTGAAGGAATGAAGCGTTTCAATCAGCATCTGAGCATTAGCCTTAAGCTCACCGCTTATATCCTTGGTTGATTTTTTAGTACCGACAGTAAGCAAATCAACTGACGGAAGCTTATAGTCATTCACTGCCGAATCAAGAGCTTCCTTTGAAACAGTGAATTTTTCAACAGGAGGCTGCGGCTGTGCCGGTTTTTCCTGTGAAGCATCTTCAACGATTTCATCAATAGACTTTGCTTTTGCTGCAGCCTTTCTATTCTCCCTCTCCTGCCTGTTTTTTGCAGTGGCTGCATTGATTTCGTCAATGATATCACGAGGAACAGAAGTTTCCTCATCCTCTTTAACATTCTTTTTACGTGACTTTTTCTTCGGTTTTTCCTCTTCTTCGGCTGAAGGCGGGTCAACATCAAGCGGAACATCAATCATTTCCTTGCTCATACGGCGTCTTTCAACATGCTCACTGACCTTTTCATAGGTAACCTTTGCAGGCTTTGCCGCACCTGAGAAAAACTGAATAACCGTTATACCTGTCAGAAGCATAAAATCAACAAGGAAAAGCACAACCGAAACAATGATTGCAGGGGCTTTACCCAGTGACAGAAGAAGCCAGCCGAGAGCAGCACCGATAAAGCCTCCGTTAAAAGTTGTGGGGGCAAGCTCATAATTCGTGATTACGGTTTCTTTAAAATCAGCACCTGTCTGATTTTTCACAACATGAATAAATGCTGCAAGCAGCAGAACCATAATAACCGTTTCTACCGACTTTGCAATAAACTTTGCAGTTGATGCATTATTGAAGGAATAGAAAAGCACCACAACAACAGAAATCAACGGGAACATACAAGCGGCAAACACCCCGAATACACCCACATAAAAATTATGCAGAACATTCCATACACCTGCACCGTTAATAATAGCAAGACAGAAGAAAATAACGGAAAGTGCAAAAATAACAATGCCTGCAATTCGGATTACATCCTCATTATTAACAGCTTTATTTGCCTGAACAGGAGTCGATTTAGCCCTTGAATTTGTATTCTTTTTTGTGCCTGAAGTGCTCTTTTTTGCAGCACTTGTTTTTTTATTTGCCATATGTACCTCTTATTTTACTACAACCTGAAATATTCCGATTACAAGAATGATCAAACCGATTGCGGCATCATATATGCCGAACAGTCTGAGCTTCTTATCCTTAATGACAAAGATGAGAAGCTTTGAAGCGAAAAAGCTAACCGCCGCAGCTATAACAAGACCTATCACTGCACTGAGAATGGTTATTTTTGTTACCGCTGTGCAAAGCTCAATAATACCCATTACAAGCAAAATCATAACAGACATTACAACAGAATATCTGAGTGCATTTTTTTCATTCATACCGAGAATGATTGCTGTGCAGAAAACGGCACCGATTACAGAGCAGCCTGCAGTAGGAACTGCTAAAAAAACAATTATGCCGATAATTATAGCCTGCACAATTCCGGGAACAGGATTGAGCTTTTTATCCATAACACTGCAGGTAACAATTATAAGTGCACCTGTCAGCAGCATACATATACCCTCACCCACAAGATTTTCATTATAGGAAACTCTGTGGAATACCGAATAAATATTGCCGTATTTGCCTGCAGGAATGAGATAGAGAATCATCGGAACAAAGGAAAGCACCGTGTAATACATAAATTTTCTTGCAGGCTTGGTATTTTTTAAATCAAGCTGTTTATGAAAAAGATCATTCCAGCCGCCTATGAAATTTTTGAAAAGCATTCTGAACAGCTTAAAGAATGCAATAAACAATCCGATTGCAATACCGATATGTACAACACCTGTCAATTGTGAACAGGTATTTGTAAATCTCCCCGAAAAATTATGAAATATGGCACTGTGACCGCTTTCACTTATCGGCAGCACCCATGCTATTGCTTGTCCGATAGCTTGAAAAATTGCCGTTAAAACGGACATAATCTTCTCCCCCATTCATCGCATTATCAAGATAATAACCATCCCGTATATAATCATAAGGATTGCTTGAGCGTGCTGCATTGACTGCTGCAGACGCATTATTTTTTACATAGAAAATATCATCAAGAGAAACTATGGAATAAATCATTTGCCGCCCTCCTCAATCTCCTTATTGAGAAAGTCAAGAGAATTTGAAAGACCCCCAAGCTCATCAATCAAGCCTGATTTGACTGCACCCTCACCGTCCAGCACTGTGCCCACATCCATCACAAGCTCACCTGTTTTCATCATAAGCTCACGGAAAGCCTCACTGCTGATTTTTGAGTTATTGGAAACAAAGTTGACAATTCTGTCCTGCATTTTTTCAAAATAAGACAGCGTCTGCGGCACACCGAGCACCAAGCCGTTCATACGAACAGGATGCACGGTCATGGTTGCACTGGGAACAATAAAGCTACGCTTGCAACTCACTGCCAAGGGTACACCGATGGAATGACCGCCGCCGAGCACTAAGGATGCTGTGGGTGTTTTCATTGTAGACAACAGCTCTGCAATTGCAAGCCCTGCCTCAACATCACCGCCGACTGT
>DKYL01000086.1:0-407 GCA_002493325.1 Ruminococcaceae bacterium UBA7101 | reverse complement strand
CTCAACATCACCGCCGACTGTATTGAGAATAATCAGCAGACCCTCTATTTCCTTACTTTCCTCAATGGCAACAAGCTGAGGAATAACATGCTCATATTTTGTAGTTTTATTCTGGCTTGGCAGAATATAGTGTCCCTCAACCTGACCTATAATGGTTAAGCAGTGAATAAAATGCCCGTCCTTTGAAACTGTAATTGACCCTGTTTCAAAAGCACTTGTGCTGTTAACCTCAGGCTCGGTACTGCTTTGCTTCTCTGCTTCCGCATTTTCATTCTTAAATTCTTGATTATCTTTACCTAACATAAATACACCTCAGTATATTTATGCCCGAACTATTCCATAATAATAAATTATTTTAACACAAACACCGAAGTATTTCAACAATATAATAAAATTATTAATTTATT
>DKYL01000083.1 GCA_002493325.1 Ruminococcaceae bacterium UBA7101 | reverse complement strand
TCTTCCTTTTCTTTTCTGAAACGCACGGAGAACATAAACTGTCTTGCTGTTGACATTTCAATCTGTATGTTATCAAGATAATCAATATCTTTTGCAAGACATTTCTTAACACTTGGATTGTGCTCATCATTCAATCTGTCCACCATAAAAGTTTTGTTGTCATCGAATCTTTCACAAGAGTCTATGCAAGTAATTTCAATATTCGGCTGAGCAGACAGAACCTGCATCAAGTGCCATATCTTTGTCTGAATATTCTCGTTTGACAACACAGATATATTTGTAGGGCTTATCACAAAATACACAAGTTCGCCGTACTTGGTTTTAAGTCCTCGCTTTGTAAATGTTTCAATGCCGATAAGTTCCTGAACAGTATTTTTATTCTTTTTCTTTTTGCTGAACCTGAACATTTGCCGACACCTCCTTTTTCTGTTTTGTTAAGGGTTTGCTTTTCAATCCCCATTCAAAATATTGTTGGGTAGAAATAAAGTATTTGACTGCATACTTAATGAAGTCAAGTATTGTAGTTTCATCATTGCGGATACTTAAAAATGCGAAGGCAGCAGTAAGCACCGCAGGGATTAAGATTCGTGTGGTGGCAAGCACCATTGCAGAAAAAAGAGCACCGACTACAATAATGGCAAAGTCTTTCAGACTCCAGAGCCACAACGTAGCAGATGCTCTCATGTTCTGCGGATAAATAAATTGTTTGTTCACTTTTTCCTCCTTGTTTTAGGGTAAAAAAATAACACCTATCGGAGTTGATAGGTGTTCAGGTAATTATACTTAATTATTTAACTGCATCTTTAAGTGCAGCGCCAGCCTTGAATGCAGGAACCTTTGCGGCAGGGATTTCAACTGTTTCCTTTGTTCTTGGATTGATACCTGTACGAGCTGCACGCTCCTTAACAGAAAATGTACCAAAACCAACAAGAGCTACCTTGTCACCCTCTGCGAGTGCTTCGGTAATAGCTTCTGTAACAGCCTTTACTGCTGCTTCTGCATCTTTCTTTGAAATTTCAGCTTTCTCTGCAACTGATGCAACGAGTTCATTTTTGTTCATAATAAACTTCCTTTCATGTGTTTGAATTTATCAAAATCATAATACCACAAATACTGCAACTTTTCAATTACATTCCGCCAAGTGTTATTTCTTCTGATTCATTACAATTTTGTACGAATTCATCAAGAGAACAACCGACTTGCCTTTGACAAGCCGTTTCCATAAGATTTCGTATCATTTCTTTTTCTGATTCTGACGGATTGTAAGGTCTTGAATATTCTTTGTCACGCTTGACAACATAATATGACATCGTTAATTCACTGGATTCTGAATTATAATCTGCATAGAGATTAACGAATTCATCACCACTATCGTCTATATCCGTACCGAGAACATCGTTAGGTTCAAAATATGTTCCGAGATATGCATTAACAGATACACCGTCATCATTGATTATGAGTTCTTCCTCAATATCAATATCTTTTTCTGTAAGTTCTCTCATACTTCAACTCCTTATTTTGCAATATTCTTTGCAAGATTAACGGCAGTTGAAGTCATGTGAACTGCACTCATCATATTAAACTTAACACTTGTGTCAAGACCGAATCTTTCTGCAATTCTCGGCACTTCCGATGCTGCCATCATGATTCCGATTGCAAGGAGCATGTTGTCTGTCCAAGTGAGCAATCCGAGAAACAGCAAAGTAGTTTGTAAAAATGCAGTTAAGCAGAGTGCAATTACCTGTTTCATCCACTGTGTAAATCCTTCTCCGTAACCTCTCGGAATTGAGAACATATACAAACTGCCGACTGCAATCTGAACAAGCAGAATTCCGCCTCGTTTTATGTTATCAAAAAATATTTTCACAACACAGTAACCGAGTGCAATTATAGACACAAGTTCAAACAGTCCGGCTTGAATGATTGCACCATCCTTATTGAATGCCAATTGCAGTGTTTTTAGAGCAACTTCTCCAAGCGTTGTTCCTTGCTGTGATGCAAAAATTCTTGTTAAATCCTTCGATAGAGTATTCTGCAAGGTCACACAGAATTTATATAACTCTATCGGTGTTATGGTAAATAGTGATACCGCCATAAAACCCTTAATCCAGTTTATCGCAGTGCCGTGTATACTTGCTCTGCCGTTCTGATATTCAATAGCCAAATCAAATGCGGATACTACAATTCCGACAACAAACAAAGTCCAGCCAAACAGAGAGAATAACTTAATGACTGCATTTACCCAATCAAGTTCAAATATTTCAACACCGAGTCCGCTTATCATTGTAAAAAATTCAGCGATTCCGTCATAGATAACCGTAAATATCCATTGAATAATTCTATTTAATATTCCGTCAATCAATTTGTCCGAAATACTTCCAAAGGCGTTACCTATTGCATCACCGAGTCCTGATACAATATCGCCTAACCAATCAAAAATTTCAACCACCTCCAAATAAGAAATAACCGCCAAGTTTTCACTCGGCGGTTGTTTCACATGTTATTGATAATCTCCATGCCTTCCTGCACAGAACAATCTGACAGCTGTCTTAAATCCTAAACAAAATGCTTCTTCTACATCAAAACAATTCACAGCGTTTTTTGTTGACAATAATTCTTCTAAAAGCTCGTTATTGTTTTCATCCATATTAGCACTTAACTGGTCAGATAAACAGACAACTTTATTTTTTAATTCCTTTTTTTCTTCGTCATCATTAATTGCAGAAATAACATCGTCATTCCAAAATAATTTACCTACTACTGACATGTTTTCAGCCTCCTTTCAAATTTTATTATATTAAATCAAGGCTGAAAGTCCAGATAATTATTATTTACATACCTACAATGCCCCAGATATACATTGGAGCTGTCATAGTAAAAATAAGACAAGCAAATAAAATTGCCGGCGCTGTCATTTCAAATTGTCCATGTTTCTTATAATCGAAGTAGCTTGTACCGAGTTTAACAAAGAAAAGAATAGCAAGCACCATGTCGACGACCGGGAATACAACATTATTTACAACAGTTTTTATCTGTGATTTGGCTGCATTCCAAGTTCCTTCAATTGCACTTGCAACATCTCCCGCAGCAAACACAGTTGTTGCGGTAAATGCACAAATTAATACTAATGCAACTGCAAAAATTGCAAATTGCTTTTTTGTTATTTTCATTAAATACCTCCTAAACTGTGCGTGAGCAGAAGGCATATATAAAGCCGTTTTGCCCACGCAAAACAGCCTTAAATTTTTATTATATTTTGGTTAACCGTATATTCTCAGTATTGCCTCACACTGTTCATCTGTGACAGGGTGTCTGTCTTTTGAAAAACCATCGGCTGTCTTGATTTCTTCTTCCATGCCAGAAGTCCAATCGTCACCGAAAATCCAAATATCACTCGTTGTCATTAATTCATCTAATGACATAGAAATACCGAGTTCCCTCTGTTTCGGTTCGGTATCATCAAATACCAATGCCTTAAGGTGAGGAACAATTGGAATCATTTCACATCTGTCATATACAAATTTCGCATAAGCAATTGCTTTTTTAATATTTCCCTCAATATCACCGCTTAAAGGGCTGCAGATATATGCACGTTTCATTAATCCTCGCCCTCGTCTTTCTTTGACTTAATCTTGAGGATTACTGCGGATATTGCACCGCCGATAGCAATAGCACCAAGTCCGATCCAAAAGCTGTAGTTT
>DKYL01000034.1 GCA_002493325.1 Ruminococcaceae bacterium UBA7101 | reverse complement strand
CCTTCATAACGGATAACAACAACATCACCTGCAACAACCTTGCCGCCGTTGATAGCTGCAATAGCCTCTTCCTCACTGTTATAGCACTTTGCAGGACCCTTATGCTGCATCATTTCAGGAGCAACTGCACCCTTCTTAACAACAGCACCGTCCTCAGCAAGATTGCCCTTAAGAACAGCAATACCGCCGTCAGCAGAGAAAGGATTGTCAAGCTTTCTGATGATGTCACCATCTGCATCCATAGCCTTTTCAATTCTGTCAGCAACAGTGCCGCTAACGGTGAGTGCATTTGTATTAATCATACCGCCCTTAGCAAGCTCCTTCATAACGGACTGAATACCGCCCACATCATTCAGGTCAGTAATAAATACAGATGATGCAGGATTGAGCTTACAAATCTGCGGCGTTTTTCTGCCATATGCATCAAGGTCATCAAGGTCAATATCATGACCTGCTGCATGTGCAATAGCAGTCAAATGTAAAATTGTATTTGTGGAGCAGCCGATTGCCATATCCGTTCTCATGGCATTTTCGATTGCTTCCTTTGTGATAATATCGCTTGGCTTAATATCCTCTTTGAGGAGGTCCATAACCCTTTCACCAGCCATTTTTGCAAGTCTTAATCTTGCACTCATAACTGCAGGAATTGTACCTGAACCGGGCAGTGACATACCAATGGTTTCAGTCAGGCAGTTCATTGAGTTAGCAGTATACATACCTGAGCAGGAGCCGCAGGTCGGACAAGCTGTGAATGCACAGGATTCAAGATTTTCAAGGCTCATTTTGCCTACTGCATTAGCACCAACATATTCAAACTGTTCTGAAAGACCGATGCGGTTTTCTGTTTCCGTGCTCTTACCGGGCAGCATAGGACCGCCGCTGATGAAAATACAAGGCAGATTTAATCTGCAGGCTGCCAGAAGCATACCGGGAACAATCTTGTCACAGTTCGGAATAAATACAATCGCATCAAGAGGATGAGCAGTGAGCATAACCTCAATGCTGTCAGCAATCAGCTCTCTTGAGCAAAGTGAATATTTCATGCCTCTGTGGTTCATAGCGATACCGTCGCAGACACCGATTGTGTTAAATTCAAACGGAACACCGCCTGCATTGCGGATACCTGCCTTAACCTGCTCTGCAATTTTATCAAGATGCATATGACCGGGGATGTAGTCGCTCTTTGAATTAACAACAGCTACAAAAGGTCTTTTCATTTCGAGTTCATCAATACCGAGAGCTCGCAACAGAGAACGGTGAGGAGCTCTTGAAGGACCCTCTTTAATTAAATCTGATCTCATTATATCATATCTCCTGAAGATTATATTTTTATTCTGATAGTTAAATAACAGCCTAATGGCAACAAAAACTATCTTTTGTTATCGTATCACAAAAGCAGCTTAAAATCAAGCAAATTGAATAAAAATACCCTTGCGGCAAGAGCTGTTTTTTAAGAATTGTTTTCAGTTTTATATTATTACATCTGTTGCCGTATCGGGCATAATAAAATAACAAAAATCCCTTCCTTAATATAAGGAAAGGATTTTTCACAATTATTCTCAATAATATTTAATTATCTGTTACCTGTGTGTCCAGGTATTCTTTTATCAGATAAATAGGTCTGTTTTTTACTTGAATATACATCTTTGATAAATATTCGCCGATTAATCCAATGCTGATTAATTGAACGCCTCCTAAAAACAGTACTAAAACCACGATAGTCGTATATCCCGGAACATCATTCCCCGACACCAGCTTTTGTATGATAACAAATATCATATAAATTATTGCCATTGCAGAAAATACTGAACCTGAAAATGTAGATACTTTCAACGGAGTAGTTGAAAAAGCAATAATACCTTCAATCGCATATTTTAACAGACTCTTAAAATTCCACTTGGATTTACCGTTTTCTCTGTCAGCGGCTTCATAAGGAATATACTCCGTATTAAACCCAACCCAAGCGAACAAACCTTTTGAAAACCTGTGGTATTCTGTCATCTTTAATACAGCGTCAACCATATTTCTCTTCATCAGGCGAAAATCACTTGCACCGTTAACAAAATCAATCTCCGTCATTTTGTTGATTATTTTATAAAATAAGGATTTGAATTTGGAAATAACCTTTCCTTCTTTTCTTTTTTCCTGATACGCTGCCACGCAATCAATATGCACATTATTTTCCATAACATCCAGCATTTGCAAAACAACTTCCGGTTTTTGCTGCAAATCAGCATCAATGATACAAACCTTATCTCCTTTTGATTTGGTCAAACCTGCATACATAGCTGCTTCTTTTCCGAAATTCCTGCTGAAAGATATGATTTGAATGTTATGATTTTGTTTATGCTTTTCAAATATCTTCTTTAAACAATCATAGGTTTTATCCTTACTGCCATCATCTATAAAGACAAGTTCATAATCTTCTATTTTTCCGTCAAAAGCCTTATTTACCTCATCAAAAAACAATTCAATGTTCTCTTCTTCATTGTAGCAAGGAACAACCAAACTCAAAGTCAAATTATTCTCATTCATTTTCAGCACCTGCCTGTTCTGTTAACAAATAAAGTTTTCCAAACTCCAAATCTTCAATAAACTGATAACCATTAAACTTGTCCGTATGTTCAAATAGCTCTGAAAAAATTTCATCCGGTTCGTATCCGTTTGCCCAGAATTTGTCTGTTGCTAAATAGACAGCAATACCCTTTGAACAATCCACACCTGACAAAATACTGTCAATATCCTGTACACTGTCAGCTGTTGTTAAATATATTTTTTCAAAATTATTAAATCTTACTACATTTGCAGTAGGTATCATTTGGTGCGCTTTTCCATCTTCCTTTGATTTAGCGTTTATTACGATGCAGTTTTTGGCATTTGACTGAACGATTGTTTCAACTTCTGTTTTCTCTGCACTGTACATATATCGGCAGCTTGGATGAACAGCATAAATTCCGGCATTCAGCAGCAGAATTAAACTCAATACAATCAAAGCAATTTTTTTATTATCCATATTCTCAATGAGCTTATAAATGAATGAAACAAGCAACACCGCTAAAATAGGATATAAATTATAAATATATCTTTCCGAAGCATAATCTCCTGCAATATGCAGAGAGGCAGCTATAGTAACCAGTATTATAACAAGCAAAGCAATTACCAATTTAAATTCACTATCAAGTATAAGCTTTTTATGCTTGATTTTAGTCTTAATCAGCATTGCAGTCACAAATGAAAAAGCAAGCACACCAATTACCGCAAATATATATTTATTATTAAAAAGTGATGCGGAAAGCCATGAAATAAAGTCAATGATTTTATTTGGAAGCGTTGAGAAATTCAATATGGAACGAGATACCTCATTACCGACATTATTTGTATTTGAGCCTGTTGCCTGTTCAATTGCACAGGGATATATTATCAGCAACAGCCCCACAGATAAGGCTACTGTTGAGCCAAACAGCAGTCCTTCCTTGAAATTCTTTTTAAAGAATTTATATAAACAGTAAGATAACGTTACAAAAAAGGCAAATAAAATAAAGTAATAATGTGTAAACACACCTAACAAAGAAAATGTAAAAAGGAAAAAGCAACGCTTCAAATTAAAACCTTTTTTCAGGCTTCGTACCGCCATATATAAAAAGCCTATTGAGCACACAGCCAGCAGCATATACATTCTTATAAACAAAACCGTATTTATGCATGCTAAAGAAATACCCCATAACAGTACGGGCAATACCGCTACTGTTTTATTGTTGATAAATTCTTTTGACAAAAGGTATATTAAAATATCAGCAATCAGCATTAAAAACATATTTAATGCGATTCCGAACCAAATTGTGTATTGATCTGTAAATACTGAACATACAGTGTGCAACAATGCATAAAACAGCGGAGGATGGCAATCAAAAGAGTTGTTGTAGTAAACCTTATCATACGAAAAACCTTCACCTTTTTGAACGGTAATTGTTTCCATCAAAGAATTTCCGTCAATCCATTGCTCCCAATAAGAATCTATTGTGCTGATTTTACTTCCATCGTAACTGTTTGCCAATACATAGGAATACATTTCATCTATGTGAGTACCTTTGATTTCAGCTCTTTGTGCTCCAAGATATGACACCAGACCAATTTGACAAATCATTATAAGCACCAATATTATAACCGGCAGCTTAGTCTTGAATTTTTTCATAAGCATTCCTCTTAATCATATATAAATCATAACCACCCGTCGAACGGGTGGTTATTGTTTCGCTTTTCAAGCTCAACTGCCTAAAGGCATTAACGCATATACATTGTAACACAATGTATTGATTTTGTCAACACAGCCGGAATAACAAACTTATTCCGGCTGACTATGGTGCAAACCCTTGATTTTACTGGGCTTATTTGTCAAGAGGTTTCATTGTCGGGACGAAATCGGTCATATTGATAAGTTCCTCCATAATCTGTTTTACTGTCCTATTTTCTCGATTCTCCAGATTGTCAATCTGTAATCAGGTCATACTATGAATCACTTTTACATCGTGTATGTGTACGATTTGATGTAAGTGATGTATGCTCTTATGACTAACTTCTGATTTTATAAGAGAAGTCCTGACATTCCCGATACGGGAACATCAGGACTATATTATTTTACTCATTTTTGAAGTATAAGTCAAGTCCCTCAAATTCGGAGCGCTTGAGTTCCTTTGTCACATCGGTATAGATATTAAGCGTGGTGGAAATATCCTTGTGACCGAGTGCATCCTGAATTACCTTCACATTCACTCCTGCTTCGCACATTCTTGTTGTAAATGTATGCCGGAGAGAATGGCAGCTAAAGTGTGGAAGCAGTACCTCTGCATTTTCATCTTTCAATAACTGCTCATCATTACAGTCCCGGATAATCCGGCGGATTGCCTTGTTCAGCGTTGATTGATGTTGAGCCTGCCCGAAGCGGTTAATAAATATGAAATCGCTATATCCGTCAATGATAACCTCGCAATGTAAATCAAACATTTCCTGCCTTTCCTTTTCCATAAGGAAGGCTTCTTTTACAAAATCAAGCATTGGCACTTGCCTGTTGCCCGCTGGGGTTTTTGTTGTATTCACATTGAAGTAGCAGCCTTTCTTGCTGTCATCGGTTCGGTGATCGTAGTAAACCAAAGTGTGATTAACATCAATAATGCCTTCTTCCATATCAATATCGCACCATCTCAGCCCGGTCACTTCACCAACTCGTAATCCCGTACCGACCATTACCGCAAATATCGGATACCAGTTTTGTGCTTTCGGCG
Organism: Ruminococcaceae bacterium UBA7101; assembly: GCA_002493325.1. Taxonomy (GTDB): domain Bacteria; phylum Bacillota; class Clostridia; order Oscillospirales; family Acutalibacteraceae; genus Eubacterium_R. Next base: position 2,893 of record DKYL01000034.1, on the reverse strand, counting down.
TGTTCTTCAGATAGTCAAGAAACAAATCCTGCTCAGGTCGTGTTAATGCCCTGCGTTTTTCCGTCTTAAAAACATGAGATTTTTTCAGCTCTCTCAACACATTGTCAGACGGATTGTTACGAATGTAATCATCATCAACCGCCATATCCAAAATCTGATGAAGCACGGTATGGATACTATCAATCGTAGAAGCCTTTAATCCTCTTTCGTCGGCAAGATAATTATAGTACCGCTTAACATCAGATTTTTTCAGAGTTGAAATACGCTGTTTTCCGATATTTGGACGGACGAAAGTCTCATACATATATTTATAATTTTCAAAGGTATTGTTTTTCAATCCCCGTTTCAAAACTTTCCACAAATCAAAAAGTTCATTTACCGTAGTATAGCGGGCTTCGGTCTTAATGCCATCGCTTTTATCTTTTGCAATCTGTTCTTCCTTTGCACGAAGATCATCTAAGTTCCTCGCATAGACATAACGCCTCTTTTTGTTTGCGTCCATCCACGAGTATTGGTAAGTACCGTTGCTTCTTTGTAATTCCCCGGTACGAAGAACTACTCTTGATTTATCCTTTCTCTTTTCCTTAGCCATAAGTCACCCCTCCTATATATGCTTTTTACCCTTGATATAGGTATCTAATTTCTCCCGGACAATAAAAACCTGATTCCCAAGCGGCACTACAAACGGGCATTTCTTTTGCCGTGATAATTGTCTGAGCTTCGTTATCCCGATACCGGAATATGTCGCCGCTTCTTCAATAGAAAGACATTTTTTCTCCCATATTGGCTTGTCAGCACTCCTTGCTTTAAGCTTTGCCTTATAAGTCATAACTTCATCATCCATAGTAGTTCCTCCTTAAATCGAATATGCTTTTTTTATGTACTCATCAAAAACTTCTCTTTTTATCAGCCTGCGGTTTCCAATCCACAATACAAATGGGCAATCCTCTTTGTTTGTCATCTCGTAGAGCTTATCCCGACTTATCCCTGAATAAGCTGCTGCTTCTTCGATTGATAAATTTGTTTTGTACCATACAGGAACTTGGATTTTTTCCGCCTGATTTCGTTTTCTTTCCATTTGCTGTACCTCCTCGCCTTTGGTGAGTACATCATAGTAGAAAAGAAGCGATAAGCCAATTATGCGAACTGGCTTATCGCAGACTTGACAACTCTGTTATATCGAATACATATTTGCAATGTACTCATCAAAAACCTGTCGCTTTATTACCCTCCGATTTCCAATCCATAATACAAATGGGCAATCTTCTCTATTTGTCATCTCATATAATTTTGCTCTGCCAATCCCGGTATAAGCAACCGCTTCATCAATAGAAAGATTTGTTTTATGCCACAATGGGACTTCATATTTAGGCTGCTTTGCCTTCTTATTATCATTCATCAGCCTGTACCTCCTTGTCCCCGGTGGAAGTACGCCTTTCATAAATGATATAATCCCAGCCCATATTGTCGCACTTATCGCATTTCTCCCTTTTGAAAGCCAGTGGATCAAGCCGCCTGACGATATAATTCTGTGTTTTCTTATATGCCTGTAAGCAGGCGGGACAAAGGCAGCGAATATCCCCCTTTTGCTTTTGCGGCTTATCCACCCACAAACCAAGCGCTTTCTTTAAGCCGTGATTCACCTTACGGAGCAGATATTCGTTGTCAACAAATCCGATATATTCCACAAGCTCGGGCTGATTGACTGTTTTCAGTTGTTCCAGCATAACCATTGAAGGCTCTTTGAGTCCAAATTTTTCGCCCAAGATAATATGGGACGGCAAATAACGCTTCTTTATAACTGATGTAAGAGCTGCAACAACCGTTGTCGTGCTTGCCTGATTGCCTTCATCGCATTGAACTACAAGAACAGGTCTTACCCCATTCTGAATTGAGCCAGCATTGTTTCCAAAATCGTGCAGATAAATTTCTCCACGCTTCACCTTTTCTTTATTCTCTGTTTGCATAGCATTGACCTCGCATTTCCAAGATTAAGTGAAGGGGAAATCTTTATCCGGATTCAAAACAACCCCTTCACTAATTTGGAATCAGTCCGCCAAATGACAACCTATTTTCGGAAAAATCCCTCAAATATTTTTTTCACTTTCTTGACCGCTGCGTTCAAATGCTTTTCAATTGCCTGATGGGATACACCCTCCGCTTCGGCAATTTCCCTTGCGCTTTTATTTGCAACATACCGAGATATGAGGTATTTGTATTGCTTTTCGGTAAGGCTTGAAAGAGCCTTGTCCAACAGCTTCATCTTCAACTGATAACGATTTTCTTCGTATTCCTCTGTTATCTGCTGCTCAACAAAGCTGGGAACAACGACCTCAGAATGGAATATTCCTATAAGCTCATCGTCATATCCAAAAGCGTCCTCGTTGTTTAAGCTACGCTTATAGAATTTGCTTTCATTTCTCCTAAACTCATATACTGCCTTTCCCTGTTCAACGGACAGCAGCACGAACGGTATGTAGTGGGATATAATATCAGGGTATTTTTCAAACAGTTCTTTTTCGGACAGTTCTGTAATGACCGCCCATTGTTCCTCGCCTGTGTAGCCCTCATACTCGTATTTCAAATTGATAACCTTACACTCGTTCTGAAACTCTTCTTTCAGAACATCAAATTGGCTTTTTGCCATTTTCTTTACCTCCAGTCTGAATTTTCAAAAATGTAAAGATTCAGACCGAAAGGTGGTGAACGGCAACCAACGCTATAAAAGCTCAAAATATCGCAAAATATAAAAACGCACCTGCATAGCGACAAATTTCGCCGTACAAGTGCGTTTGTTTCATTGTATTTATGGCATATCAGTTCAGTATGTGAGCCGCATTGCCCCTTTGTGGGGTAAATACTTTTTTCAATGAAATACTTTCTGATAATACCT